>JAIPJS010000014.1 GCA_021734025.1 Candidatus Neomarinimicrobiota bacterium | reverse complement strand
TGCAATTCCTCCGGGGTTTGGATATCCCACTCCTGCAACATCGTTTGTAACTGCTCTGGATTAAAGACCATCGGTCACCTCACTCGTTCAATAATATTACAGTTTTCCGTGAGGTTTACACAGTTTATTTTACACTCCCGGAGGAGATCCTCTTGGGACGAACAACCAACTGGTTTTTCCCGTTCTCCTTTCCTCCTTCCAATCAAACCCGATTAAGATTAGGATAAAGATGAAGAAACAGCACCAACGGTAACACCATAACACTTTAACACTCTCTTTCCCTGTACCTTATACACCCCTTTCCTGTGCATTGCAAGGTTACCCGGTTTCCTCTTCAACGTCAAGGACTTCGCGCAGGTGACGGAGCCCCTTTTTGTCCGTCTCCCCCGAACGAATCTGCATCATGGTTTCAACAGGCGTAACGTAGACATAGCCGTCGCCGCTCTTGCTGGTAAAGGCATTATGCCGGATCAAATGCAAATATTTGTTGATATTCTGTTCCCGACAGATGAACTCTAGTTTTGCCATGGTAGTATACCGATCCAGGCATTCCATGGAATATTCTGCGTTGTCCGGATCGATGAGATGACTTCCCATTCCCTGAGTATGATCGACGGTGAAAGCTTGCACGCCTTCATCTTCCAACGAATCCAATACATTTTGAACTTTGTCGCACCGAATGATTGCACGGATAAGTCGCACGGTAATCCTCCTTATTCTTTTATCCTCTGTTCTACCATTATAATGTCAAATGATATACCATCGCTGTAATCCGGCGATACAGCCCTGCTAATTGCAGAATATTCTACACTATTGTGTGCGTAATCGTAGAATATTCTGCAGATACGAGAAAAGTGAGAAGACAGACTAAGAGGACGGGTCTAGTTGTGTATTGGCATTAGTTCCGTCTCGAATGTAAGCTGACCACCGACCTTTTTCAGGCGGAATTTTGCCCGGTCGGATCTGTTCGCCACATCATTATAAACGAGCAAGCCGGCAACCGAGCCGCCGCCGTCCCGTTCAGTATGTTCCGTCAGGGGAATCCACTGCTCCGGTGTTTTGGGCTGTTCCCCTTCCGCAATAAGTTCGGCTGCAGTCCACCAGTCAATTAACAAGTTTGTTCCCGAGTCCGTCCAGAGGGATACCAAGAATACCAGATCATCTTTGGAGACATTTCCCAGAACTGTAGCGTCTTTGGAATTGCTTAAATGTTCTGCGGTCCGGCTGATTTGTTCCGCTGGCAGCACAAAAACGCCCGTATGATCAAATTCCTGCTCCGACTCAATCAATGGGAATTCAGTTCTTGTGGCAAGTGTAGTCAAATTGCCATCGGCTTGAACAGGTCCGTATTTCAGCCCGGCGATATATCCGCCGGACGCTGCCACGGCCTCTTCAAGTTCACGAATATTCGTTGTATCAGCATCGTACCGTACGACTGCCTCGCGGCGATCAAATGTGACGAAGATATCCTCCACACCGGCGACTTCTTCGAGTGCACCCTGCACCCGTTGGACACAGTGAGGGTTTCAGGTCATGCCGGTAATGGCAAACGCAACATCGTACAGCGAGCCATGTCCCTGCTCCCGCTCCGAATCCGGTGGCGCCGGTTGAAGCGTCAACACTGGGAGCAGCAAGCTTAAAATTCCAATGAGGATTTGTGTTCGCATATCTGTTTATCCCGGTTGAAACGTTTGTATACATGTGTGTGGTTTCATTTTCATTCCACCATCATGAATGTTTGACTATCGGTTGTTTTTCATGAGAACGTGCGTATGGCGCATATCGGACAATCAGGAACAAGGCAACTCCACCCGCGACCATTCCCAGACTCAACAGCTGTCCCGTCGTGAGAAACCAGAGCACCTCACCCAGATGGGCATCCGGCTGCCGGAAAAATTCGATGCTGACCCGAAAAAACCCGTAGCCCATCAGATACCAAGCAGCCATTGTGTTTTCGGAAAACCGCTTCTTCCGGACCGCCCAGAGGATGAGAAACAGGATGAGTCCCTCGAACAGCGCTTCGTACAGTTGGGACGGATGGTGCAACAATCCGGTGGCATCCATGGGGAAGTACATGCCCCAGGGGACGTCCGTCGGCCGGCCGTACAAGGTGCCGTTGATGAAGCATCCAATTCGGCCGAACATAAATCCCAACGGAATGGCAGGGACGACCAGATCGGTAAATTTGAAAAAGTTGACCTTGTACTTCCGGGCGAAGGCCACGAACGCCACCGCAACACCCAGCATTCCACCATGATACGACATGCCACTGAAACCGGTGAATTGCAGTCCACCGTTCTGCGCCGAAAATGGCAGTACGATCTCTATGGGATGCGCCAGATAATACCCGGCAGTGTAAAACAGGACGTACCCCAATCGACCACCGACCATTACACCGATAATCGCCCAGGTGAAGAAACGCTCCACCAAGTCCATATTATAGTCGACGGATTCGGTTTGGAGCCGGTAGCGGATCAGCAGGTACACCACGGCAAAGGCGACGATATACATCAGCCCGTACCAGTGAATCTTGAAGTGTCCCAGACTCAACAACACCGGATCGATTTTCGAGGGCAGGTGCTGCCACCACTGCCAAAAGTCGTTCATTCTGACCCCGCTTCTCCGGAAAAACGCGCTCGGTTTTCTCCGTGGACGCTCTCTGCCTTGGCCGGCAGCAGGAGGGGCGCCGGTTCATGCGGTTCTTCCGGAATTTTCCCCCAGGGAAGAAATCTGGGGATTCGCGAGGCATATCGGTAGTACGCCCACCCAAATTGATCGGCTACCGCGTGTTCTTCCCGGAGCGCCAGGCGATAATAGGCGAACATGAGCACCGGAAACATGAGTAAGCCAACCAACGTCGTCCACTGGATGAGTAAGCCGGAGCTAAAAATGAACATCCCGAGATACTGGGGATGCCGTATCTTTGCATAAATTCCGGATGTCACCAACTCTCCGTTCGCGGCATGGATCAGTTTCCAACCCTTGCCTAACAGGATCAATCCGAATAACATCAAAAACCCACCGACCTGACAGATGATCAGCTTGCCCCACATCGGTAACCCCAGAATCGTTCCGATCAGGTGGCCGTTTATGTGGGAAAACGGATCCGCGACCGGCAGTTGCACCTGGAATACTGAGGTGAGGATGTAAATGGTGAGCGGAAAACCGTACATTTCGGTGAACAGCGCCACAATAAATCCGAAAAACACCCCGAGGGTGCGCCATTCGATATGCTTTTTCGGCCGGATAAACCCGATGACGAATCCGCCGAATAACACGACATTGAAAAGGACGCTCGCCCACCAGCCGTAATCGTAATTTGCCATAATAAAATTATCTATTCAGCAGTCATGTTCGGGGTGCGGCCCGAATTGTTCTCATCGGATTGGGACAAATATCTTGCGGGATCTTCTTCGAATTTGGCCTTGCACGAGGAGCAGCAAAAGTAATACGTCGTCCCTTTGTACGATCGCAAATAATAGGTATGCTTCCCGTCCACTGGCATCTTGCAGACCGGATCTTCATGCATTCGCATCGAGTTAATCAATATATGATATCCTGGTTATTCGGCACACGGATACAACATTCCTGCTCTCCGTGTGCCGAGAGTTCAATAGTTAAGTGTATTTTTCCGGGTTTTCTTCAAACGCCTTCTTACATCCCGGAGCGCAAAAGTAGTAGGTTTTCCCGTTGTGCTCAGTCTGTGCGGCGGCATTGTCCGGATCGACGTCCATACCGCAAACCGGATCTTTTCCCCTCATTATCCTCCTGTTGTGTTATGCGTTTGCTATCCAGCGTCGTGCAATTTTCCCTTCATGTAGCTGGAACATCTCCCAGCGGGACAAATCCCGAACAGTCCTAATAGTGGATTTTGCCTTGCCCTTTCGGCGAACCTTCACGCTTACGATATCGTGCTGGGATATGACCTCTTCCACCTCATATTGTACCTCTTCGAATACCGCTTGCTGGTTAATCCAGGTGTAGGCGAAGTGCATCTGTAACTCATACAGGTCTTCGCCTATGACGGTAGGATCTCCGCAATATTGGCAGTCGTGTGCCACAAATTCGGGTAAATTACTCAAATTGTTCCTGTTATAGATTTCGTCAATAAACCTGGCGACAATCCAGGTATTCAACTGGTGCTGCAAGGTACGTTTTGATCTGTTTATCATCTGTCACATCCTTTATTCTGATACCATTACCGAATTATCAATTTTCCCTCTAATACATTGTTGCCGCAGCCAAAGGTGTATTCTCCGGGCTGAAACGGGAGAATTTCCACCGACGTGGTTGTGTACGCCGGAAGCCGTTCCCAAATTCCAAAATCCCGCAGCACGATTTCCTCGCTGCATGGTGAGTTCTCGATTCGATAGAACCGCATATTCAAAGGATGATCCGACTGCGCCTCGATAACCGCCGGATGATAGCCGTTGTTCACCTCAAGACTCACCCGTTGAACCCCATCTTTTCCCAGCGATGCTTTTACCGGGGTTCGGGGCGTAAGGAATATTTGCCAGATCCCGTAGGCTACCAGAAAAAGAGCGGTAAATATCAGGATGAGATTTGCCAGCAAACCAATCATGGGACATTGCCTCTCCAGGTGTTACCGGGTATCAAGTGACTCACCCGCCAACATACAGATGTGTTGAATTTGTTCATTCGGAAATCCGTTCCGACTCGTCATTCACCGGGACAACCGCAGGTGTTTTTTCTACAGTTTCGTTTTGCTGATTATGTTGGGAGTTATGCATGTGATGGTGCCCATGGCCTCCGTGGCCGCGTCCGTGCATAAACAGATGCATTCCCAGACAACCGCCCAGCAATAAAAGTAAAAACCAGTTTTCCGCTATCCATTCCATGTATTCGTCCTTTTTTGTCTATTTTTCTGTTTATCAAGAATGCAAGCCGGATGCCACTAATGCTATTCCCGGGGATAACCCACTGAAATCCATACGTTTACCGGCCTAATCCGGTATTGGCTCGGTCCGACATTTCGAGAATATTCTCCAGGGTTGACGACTATTCGACAGTGACCAGACGTCCGCATTATTACCCCCAGCTATTTAAAATAGTGGGAGATTCGAGTACCCGGATTAGCCGGGCATAATACAGATGCCTGCCGTCATTGCCGGCATTAAATATCGCGTTTTCCAGAGCAGGTGGTGAGTGCAAATCGGGGTCGTATACAACTCCGGCGATACCCTCCTCTAGAGAGACTTCGGCCATATGCACTCCCTGGAGGGCAAGTAACCCGTTCTTCACCCGGTTCGCGCAATTTTCGCATCCCATGCCCTCTATCCTGAAATAGGCGGTGTAATCCGCGCTTAATTCCGAAAATTTCGCATTAGATTCTCTCGGCTCCACGTGACATGATTTATCCATAGCGAGCTCCTTTGTCTTCTTTATAATTGAAACTGTTTGACTTTGTAACCTTTCATCCGAGCGAATCGGGATCGATTTCTCTCTTGACCGAACCTTGCTCACTTCATCTTGCATTCGCCGGGTTCCTTCGCCGGTGAACAGCAGCATCCGGCGTTGTAGTTTCCGCTCTCGTGACTGACGTGCCGGACGATGATCCCGGCAACTTCATATTCCTGAGAGACTCCGGGGTGATCGTCTCTGTCATGATTGTATTTCCGGCTATACACGAAGTAAGTCGTTCCCAGAATTACGGCCGGGATTGACAGTAAAAGCCAATGATCTGTGATCCATTCCATGTATCCTGCTACCCTTTCGGACGTTTCCGCTGTTGTTCTGATACTCTATTCGTTATAGAAACAAGATCGGTGCCAACAACCTCTTCCAGGATTTTGCATTCTGTCCGAAGTGCCCGGAACCGGCTATTATTCAGTCTATTTTATCTCTTTTGAGCCAACCAGGAAATTCGCGAATACTGCTCTTATCAGTGTACAATATCCTACAACACTCCAAACCGTTCGCAGGATACTCACCAACCGTTTTGACTATTAAGCTTACTCAGGGTGTCAGAACAACAGGGGGAAAATTCGGAGCAAGTCCCGATCTCTTTTTCAGTAGAGACGTTTCCCCGACATCTCGGGACAGGCATGAGACGTCTCTACTGAAAGGAATATGCGATGTTCACTCCCAATTATCCTCTTAATTTTTTGTTTTTACACACCCTGCATGGAACGATTCTACAAGGGAGATTATCCATCTTTCCAATTACCGGGGAGCTATTGTAAAGGCCAACAATCTTGGCCTCCCAAAAACGGAATATCATATGATTAATTATCCAGTTTAAAAAGAGTATGTTAAATGAATCTGCTGCTCACCGCATCTATCATTTCATGTGGGTATTCTCCCTTTTTCCGGCCTTGCATACCTCCAGGATTTTGGATACCCTGCAAATGAAACATCATCCAAGAGAAGAGATTAATAATGGTGAAAAGACAATATACCAGGGTCCTGCTCACTATTGCCGGCATTCTAGCTGCAACATCAGTACAGGCACATATCGAGGGCAATCTGTTCCTGGAGCATCCCCCGAAGACCAACGCCGGAGTCCTGATTCAGTCCGGCAGTTACGAGATCAACGATAACGCGTCGGCATTCATAATTTCACCCTTTGCGGAATATATGATCCGTCCCTGGCTCTCTGTGGGCGCCGGCATCCCGTTTGGCAGTTACCAGGATGAATCCGGGCTCTCCGATGCCGTGCTGGCGATAAAATCCCGGACTTCTGCAGCCGGCCTCACGCTGGTGCCGACGTTAACCGCAGAATTACCCACCGGAAGCGACCAGTTCACCACTGGCCACCCGGAGTTGGTGCCGGCGTTTTTCGCGGAAAAGAAGATTCCGGATACACATCTGTACGGGCTGTTCCGGGGACGATTCGCCCTGGGAGAATCCGACCATGCTGAAGCGATCAATCCGCTGGCGCCGCACACCGAGTATGAGCTGAACGGCACGCTTGGCATCTCCTATTTCCTGACGGAGGTGATGGGGTTGGACGCCCGGTATCACGGAAACTTTGAAGAATTGGAGACATTCCACTCCGGCGCGGAGATTGGAGTGGTTTATCAGGTAACCACTATGCAAGGGACCACCCTGAAAGGCAGCATCGGCTACCTGGTCAATTTCTCCGGAATCCGCGAGGGGAATAGTTTGGGAGTGTCATTTTACATTGCACCGTAATTGCACGGAGATTTACGTTCCGCGGACCCTACTGATTAGGTAAGCAGGAACGTACCCCACACCAAGTCGGGTCTGGACGCTATCAATTTTTTTAAAGTACACATCTACGCATTCAGCGGTATTTCCGCCACATCAGCTTCAGGTTTACTCACCAATGGCCCGGCATCATCTGCGTCCGAATTCAATGTACGAGGAATGAGATTCCGCAGTCTGGTGAATACCACAGCCAGACTCAGGTACGCAATTCCGGCGAATACGAGCACAAAGTTCCAGCCAAACCATTTGGCGAGTATCACGGCGAAGACCGACCCGGTCACCGAGGCGACCCCGTTGATGCCCCAGGCATACGGGACGATATCCTGCCGGTCCTCTCTGTGCAGAAATCTGAGCAGGGTCGGGAACGGCGTTCCAAGTGGGAGTCCTGTGAGAAAAAGCCATGCTATCAGCACCAGTCGCCCGGCCTCCATCGATAACGTATCGACCAATGGAAATATCATCCGGAATCCGAAAAACAGAACGCCGATGGCCACGGCCGCAATCCTGAGTGTATTCAGCAGGTTTGATTCCCGGAATCGCTGACTAACCCAGCTGCCGATGCCGGTACCGGTGAGCAGTACGACCAATGTTACCGTCAGCGCTATCGACGGATGCCGAAAATACGGTACGATCTTTTGGAAAAGCGACAGTTCGCCCATCATAAATGCCAGACCGAGTATCGTCACGCTCGCGATGAACGTCTTTCCCGGAAATCCGGACCGGACCGCTGCAAATTGGGCTGATATCCGGATCTTGGTTTGATAGATGATGAGTCCAAGTAAAATCGCAAAGATTATAAACAAGATAGTCAGCGTGCCAGGGAGGCCTTTCTTGAAATCGTAAAAAAATGGCTGATTATCGGTGACCGGTGAGACATCCATGGGATAATCCATGAAGGCGACCTCGCTCTTGAATCGCCCGGTCCCGATATCCATCATCGCCTGCTGGAACATCGGTGTCTCGATATGCTGTTCTCCCGGAAACATCATGTGCAATTGTTCCTGTTCGAGATACGGGAAGTAGGCCACGGGTTTATGCAGTTGGAACTTTTCCACCAGCTGATGCCGGTTGCTGACTTCCTGACGGGTGAACGGTTGCTTTTTGATCACGAGCAGGGCCATCATGCCATCGCTGACTGCATAGAAATGTTTCATGGCCGTGGTATTTTCGATGCCGTTCAGCTCAAAGGCCCGCAACGCGGTCGAGACCAATCGCAACACCTCCGTTTCTCCGTGTGCAAGAATCATCACCCGGCCTTCCTGCGTCATATGGTCAAAATACTCCTGGAATGCCTCGACTGTGAACAAGTAATCCTCTGTAAGTGCATAGCTCTCATAGCTCCGCCGGCTCTTGGTAATAGGAAGCGCAAGACTGATAATATCGTATGTGGAATCGGAATTCCTGAGGACCTGACGTCCTTCGCCAATCATGATATCCAGTTGATCGCCCTCTGCATAGATTCCACCGTTAAAATCGCTATGATCCCGGACCAACTCCACCATATCCGGATTTACCTCGACTGCGGTAATCTGCTTGACACCGGTCGACCGTGCAATGAGGACATCCTTCCCACCGCCCGGACCAATGATATAAGCTGATTCTTTCTCATTTTCCGGCAAGAACGAATAGGGAAAATACTGGAGCGCCCATCGTGAAATAATCTGCAATTTTGTTTTTTGATTCATTGTACTGTCAACATGGATCATCGGGGTGCCGGCGGCGCCGTCCACATAGAGTGCTAACTCGTGCGGACTGTGCGAATCTTTGACAAGATCTGTCCTACCAAATGCACTCCAGCGACTGTCTACGATTTCCGGGGAGAGGCCACTTTTCCCCATGCGATACAGATCCTTATCAGTGTCCTGTCCGATGGGGATCTCCGGAACAATCGTGAGGAAGGACCCCAGAAACAACACTCCCGTTCCGAGCAGCACTGCAACGCCCCGTATTGGTGTTATGTGACGTCCAAGGGTAAATATGAGAACACCTATTCCGGCAACCATGCCACTACCCATAACCGCTCCAAGGCCACTGACATGTTCCAGCAAGAACCAGGCGCCAACCGCCCCGATTGCGGCACCGATCAAATCTCCGGCATAGAGTACGGCCGCTCTGTCGGTCCAGGTTTGGAATATCCAGGCCAGGTTGATCCCGGCAAACATGAAGGGTACTGTCGCGATGCCCAGATAGATGTAGAATCCGAGATGACTAAAATCTACACCAGCCGTTAAAGGCAGGGATACCAGCAGTACCCCGCTGACCGGAAAACTGAACGCCCCGGCGATAAAGAGCCACAACCGAAGTGTCCGAAATCGTGAAAGGCCTCTGAACCACAATCCCTGGGCCATACTCCCAAGACCAAGTCCTAACAATGCAAAGGAAATGACTACAAAGACGAAATGATAATTGAGAATGACGGAGAAGACTCTGGTTAGGGCGACCTCATAGACGAGAATTGCCATAGAAGTAAACAAAGTGGTCCAGAAAATAGACGATGATCGGCTGTTCATGTGTTCCTCTTTTAGAGTATTTGAATCGTATTGACGGTATGAGAGCGTGGCAGGATATTCCCGCCACGCTCAAGGTTTTTCGTTACTTTTCGGAGTAATTGATTAGTCGCTTCTTTCAGAATTTACTCAGATAGTCCAGTCAAACACGCGCTCCGGTACATCATACACATCTTTGATGACCAGCTGCATGTGTTGGACTTTATGATCAAATTCCGGAAAGACCAGCTCCCCGCGCCGGTGGTGTCCGCCAGGCGGTGAGCCGT
Organism: Candidatus Neomarinimicrobiota bacterium; assembly: GCA_021734025.1. Taxonomy (NCBI): domain Bacteria; kingdom Pseudomonadati; phylum Fidelibacterota; species Fidelibacterota bacterium. The sequence continues at coordinate 87,735 of JAIPJS010000014.1, read as the reverse complement.
CCCAGCGAAGTGGGTCGTACTCGTATCCCTGGTCGCAAATCAGGGTGCTGATTTTGGTCAAATCGTAATTCAGCGATCCGGAGTGGGTGTTGAGCGAAATGGCAAAGGTCACCGGATTCGTAAAGGAGAAGTTGACCGGTTTCACTTCGATGGCGACCCGGTTTTCCTGATTACTCTGTACCGCGAGTTCGATGGGGTCATTCGAAACGGATTGTTTCTGGGCTATGGCATCGCTGGCTGTTCCATTGAATCCGGTAACAACAAACGAACCTGCCACAATTGCGACGGACACCGCAATGGCTCCGTTTCTCACTTTCGCCATATTCAGTAAAGTCAGGCTGTGCAGCGTTTCGCTGTTCCCGGCCAGATTGTGCTGCTGAATCAGGTGCAGCATGATGGTTATCCCCACCAGATTCGAAAACACGCCCAGCAGAATAAACGGCGTCTGGTACTGGGTCAGAAACATAGCTGCCGCGCCCAAGCCGAGGATCGGCAGCACGTCAGTCACGTGATGCGCACAACAGGCGATCATGCTGCCGGTGGAGATGCCGCCCGCCGTTGCAACTTCTGCGGTCGCTCCCCGGGTCCGTTCTTTCAGAGTTTGACGTATATAAATATACAACCCAACCTGAATACCAAATCCGCCGGTGAGCAACGCAATCCAGTACCAGATTCGACCGAATTCTTCAATCGCATGGGTAAAGGAATTGGCAACGGTGACGATCCCGAAGTACACAATCAAAAGCGCCAACCCGCCGAGAATTCCTGCAAAAATTGGTTTTCTGTTATTCATGTATTTTCTCTCCTTGTCATTTCAAACATGAATGCTCATCAGGAATGGATATGCAGTTTCATCCCGTTGATCCGGTCAACTGTCACTCGCTGTCCCGGCACCAGAAACTCGTCACTTTCCGCCTGCCAGAATTCCCCGTGCGTTTCCACAATCCAGTGGCGGCCAGATTTCTTCACAACCCGCACCGGCTGATTCAGCAGCGCCGGATTCCCGGTTCTCACCGGTGCCTGCATCGCCTGTAGGAGCGCGTAGTAGACGATTCCCGATATGGCGAGGACTCCCAGATACAGCGGAAAGGCCACGCCCAACGGGAGCATCCAGAACAGGCCCAGTCCGAACAGCGGCATAAGCAAAACAAGATGGCACATGAGTATCACCTGAGTTTATCTAACTGACCTGGCACTATACCAATTTACAAGAAACATACCCAGGGTATTTATAGCCAGATAAATACCTATTTTATTTGTACTTATATCAATGAATTCAAACTGGAGTAACTGTTGAATATTCTACGGTGGGTACAATAAAGGAGAATAATCACCAATGGATTTAACAATTGGTGTCCCGGCATTGAAGTAATTCAATTTGTTTTAATGATACCAAAACCGCTACACGGTAATAATATATACATAACATTTTTGTCCAAATGTAATCGAAACCTCGAATTTCTGTGGTCCATATATAGCAGCCCCATTCCCAGTCGTTGTTTGGGTTTTTTTGTATATCACATGAACACCTGACACCCTGTATTATCGAGGGGATCACATTGGGTTACCGTTTTGTGGAAGTACCACGTGGAATATTTGTAGAGGGAGAGGATTCAGAAGATCGTTACGCTCATCCTGTTCGAGAATACAATCGATAATTGCCAGTAATGCCAATCTCGTCCCTGCTGCCATATGGAAATCACAGTCCCTGCTGCCATATGGAAATCACATTGGTTCAGTATGTGCTAAATAACATGAGTCTGAGCCAGGAGAACGCAGCTACGCCGATGTGGCCAAATAATGAATTACTCCGAGGCAGAGACCTCGGAGTATCCACACCAGCCCGAAAGACCACCGGAGTTTCTCGAGCCGAGTGCGGTGTCTACTGTGGCATGGAAGTCCGCATCCCATTCGAGTTGCAGATGAGTAGAGACGTGCCATGGCACGTCTCTACAGCAGATCGGGCAACCCGAGGTAAAGACCTCGGAGAATTCTTTGATTAAATATAGAACCAGGTAGGTTGAGAAGAAAACCGGACTTATGTAGCCGAATGATACGAGGTAGAAAAAGTATAATTACATAGTTGAGCCTTTACCCCCAAGGCTATTACCAAATTAATAACCTATAGTTTCTTTAGTAAAGCATGATAATTTTAATGAGAATATGGTATCAATATTGAAACTCATACCTTCAAAAAGTTAAATATATGTTTTACCTAAAACAGAAAAAGCCCACAACCACGCGGGTTGCAGGCTTTGTCAGTGTCCCCAAGGGGACTCGAACCCCTGTTGCCGGCGTGAAAGGCCGGAGTCCTAGACCACTAGACGATGGGGACAAAATTCGTCAAAATTTGTGTCCGAAACTCATTTCTCAAAAAGCCTGGTTAATATATTATCAGAGTCGAATCGATGCAACCGTAAAAGCAGTGTTAAAGTGTTAAAGTTTCAGGTGTTCAGGTAACGTCGTATTATCGTGTTAATGGGTTACAGTGATATTGTGATACAGTGTTTTTGTTAAACCCTCACGCGTCGAGTGTCCACTGTCTCCAGTCCTGGGTTTAAAATTATCCCGCCTGTCTGCAGTACCCTCAGATGTGTTCGTTGTTGGTTTTTCGTCGCTCGTGTTTGATACTGATTCTCAGCTTGCGTGCCCGTCGCATTCATTTGCGTAAATTCGTGGTGAGATGTTTGTTGTCAATCATTGGAGTCGGATTTTTCGGTGTGTTCGGGTGTTTAAGTGTTCGAGTGAGAAAATGTGTTACTGTGCTAACGTGTTAGAGTGTTCTAGTTAAAATAAGTCGTGAGCCTTAAGTTTTCAGTCCTGTGCTAATATCAACAGTGAGTACCCTGTTGGTAGTTCACGCTCGGCGGGATTTCTTTGTAGTTGGTTGTTTATAATTCGCGTTTTTCTTCGTGTATCTTCGCGGCTCCTTTACTCTTTTACTTGTTGCCTTCAGTGGAATTGGTGTTTTTCAGCATTTTATATTTTTGCTTTTCTTTGCGGTCTCTGCGTCTCTGCGGTGAGTTTTTTTAGGGTGTTCAGGTGAAAAGCGAACGCACCGCCTCCGGAATCGATACCGGCTTGAACGAGTCCCGGTCCACGCAGACATGGTGCGTCCGGATCTCCGCAATCACATCATCGGTGGAATTACGGGTAATTTCGTAGAATACCTTAAAAGAGGACCGACCGATATCGCCGATGCGCACCCGTACCGTCAGCAGGTCGTCAAACCTGGCGGGCTTCTTGTAGACGCAGTGCGATTCCACCAACACCATTTCTAGATTGAATTTCTCCGTCACCTCCTGGTACGGCATTCCTTTTTCCCGAAGATATTCGATGCGTCCAATCTCGGCGAATTGCAAATAGTGACTGTTGTGCACTACTCGCTGCATATCCACATCCCGGTACGTAACGCGGATGTCAGTCTCGAAAGTGTAGTCCATCAAGCACTCCCTGTTTCGTTAAACAAATAGAATAATAATCAAATCATAGAAGATGTGAGAATACGCGGTGATTCCGAATCCCCGTAAAACATACAATCCCGAGAGTAACACTCCGGCAAACACACGCAACAAAAAGGTTCGGTTCTGGAAGGCATCTCCGTACAGCCCAACATAGTGAAATCCGGCGAAGACTATAGCTGAAAGGAGCACTGCCACCAGATTGGCGCTTATGTTGTTCCATTTCACCAGAGATGTCAAAATCCATGCGACGCCCGAGACCACTAATACCCGGAAGACGAATTCCTCGTAGACGCCGGCGCCCAGCGCCAGCACAATCTCCTGTACTGTGCTGATGTTGCCCGGTGTCCCAGCCTGGATGTCTACGGCAGCGATTTTACTGAGCAGAACAAACAGAATTGCTCCGAACAGGAGGCTTTCTCCCAGCATGCCGAGAAAATACTTCGGCCGGATCTGGAAATCCCCGCCCCGTTGATGTTCCAACCAGAGCGCAAACAGGATAATAATGAAGAGACTCAGTGCAAAGGCATAGAATCCGTATAATCCGAACAGCGAGTAAAAGTAACGCAGTAACACATCTGCGCCGTTTCGGATACCGGTCACGTCGGACTTGTTAAAGAGAAACAGTCCGAATTCGTAGGCAACGATAATCGGCAGGATCAGAATAATGCTCTGATACGGCGAACGGGTGTAATCCCAATACTGCTTCAGGCCGTCTAAAAATTGGAATTTACCCGATCGTGCCATTCGAATACACCACGTTGCCGTTCAGGATTGTCATTACTGGCTTGACCGTCTCGTACTCAGTTGCCGGAATATCCCAGGGATCGCAGTTTAAAATAACTATGTCTCCGTAGGCGCCGATATCCAATGAACCGAGTCGCCCCTTGCGATATGCACTTGTCGCCCCGTTCGCAGTGTAGGCTGTCAAAGATTCCTCCAGAGATAGCTGCTCCTCCGGATACCAGGAGGGTTCGCTGGCAGACTTTCGCCGCTCCACGGCCGCCAGGATGCCGCTCCAGGGATTCACGGCTTCCACCGGCGCATCGGAACCGAAGGCCAGCCGGATACCGGCATCCAGCAGTGCGCGAAATGCGTAAGCGTACCGTGCCCTCTCACCCCAAACTCGATCCGCCGGCTCCCGATCGCCGAACAGGTGGATCGGCTGGACGGATGCCGTCAGATTCGTCGGCAGGATATCCAAATCAGCCGGATCAAATACCTGAAGGTGTTCAATCCTGTCCAATAGGTCTTTCTTCTGCTGCGCTGAATTTAACGCCTGAAGCGTCATCTTCACCGCCGCATCGCCAATTGCGTGTATCCCCAGGCTCAATCTGTTCTCATGGGCCCGTATAATTTGCTCCCGGAAGGTCTCCGGATCAGTAAGCGCCATTCCATAGTCATCGGATTGTTCATACGGCTCTTTCATCCATGCGGACTGCGAACCAAGTGCCCCATCAGTAAAAATTTTCATCCCGATAGTCCAGAGCCAGTTATCGCCGTGTCCGGAATACTCTCCGGCTTCGATGACCGCATCCAACGCATCTATGGGAAGCAATACACCCGTTCGTATGGGGATTTTATTCGTACTGTGCATATTCCTGAGAGTCCGCCATCCGGGAATCCGCTCGATACTGTGGACAGATGTGATCCCGTGTTGCAGGCAGTGATCACCAGCCTGCTGGTAAAACCTCCGGAGCTCCTCCGGCGTTGGCTGTGGCCGTTCCTCTTCAAATATCCGGATGGTGTCCTCCTGCAATATACCGGTTGGAGCGCCATTGCCATCTCTGGAAATATATTTCCCCAGGGATGAATTGAGCTTTCCGGCGATGTCCAGAGACTCGATGGCCCGGGAATTCAGCAGGAGTGAGTGCATATCCCTGCTGCGGAGCGCAACGGGATTCTCCGGCGACACCGGATCCAGTAATGATCTGTCGGGAAATCCACCCAGATGTTGCCGGTTCCACTTGCCGCCGACGATCCATTCACCCGTCTCCCGGCGATTGACTTCCCTGGCAACTGCTTGCCGGATTTCTTCAGCAGTGCTCTTTTCGGGAAATGACAACTGCGACAGGCTCTCGCCAAGATTTGCCAGATGGAGATGACTGTCGATAAAACCGGGCAACACCATCGCACCTTTGCAGTTGATAATTTCGTCAGCGCCGAATTCGTTCCGTAAACCGCGGGCCTCATCTCCGAACGCAACGACCTTCCCATTTTGAACTGCCAGCGCATCGACAGGGATTTTCCAGGGCGGCCCGGTAAAAATACGGCCGTTAGTTAAGAGGAGATTCCCCGGATTCTTGTTTTGCATTTCGCTCATCCTGTTCGGGATATGGGATGATTGCCATCTTTGAATTGCAGGAAAATAAAGAAATGGAGAGATAACGGAAATTGTTAATATCCTGAATTAATCTCGGACAACTCAGGTGTTACACCAATTTCCAATTTCCGACCTGGATGCAAGGTCGGACTATAGCCGGGCAGCAAGAGGGGAACATCCCAGAAGCTCTGCCGGCAAGGACGCTAATTACTGTCCGGACTGAAACACAACGCCTGAACACGGTCAACCGCGTCCCGACCGAACCTGGTGGCGCCCCCGAGGAAGACCTCGGGGAGTTCTGTGATTCACAATTTATAAAAGGCTCAATATACCGTACTGAGAAAGGAATAGGAGCCGGTAATATTAAATCCCCAGCTCGTTTTTCGGCTTGAGGCTACAACCTCGGATCTTAAATTTGCCCGCGCACTAATCATAACCTGATCTTCGACGTAATAGGACAAACTCGATTCAATTATGTATCCCTCTGTGGGTACCCAACTGTCAGATGGCCCCAGGTGTATATACGGTTCGGAGTATTGATAGGAAACATCCCCTTCCACCAGAGGCACCCCGCCTGACATAGTGTTAGCCAAATTCAACCGGTCGCTCAGCACCCAGAGGTGCTGTAATACCATATTTAATTTCATGTTATGTGTGCTCACATCCCGATCATCATCAACTAAGGCAAAACTGGAGTGCAATCGTCCCCTGATTCCAAGCTGATGTTCGAGGGTAAGATTCTTAAACAACCGTCCCCTGAGCGACACACCGCCGGTGGGGTCCCAGTTGTCATCCTCTGTATTGTGGACGAGATAGTCGAGCGTGAGCATAACATCGCATCCCTCATACCGATTTCCGAGATTCTCCCTGAGAACATCATCCAGATAGAAATAATCAAATGGTCCAAGACCGGATTGCAAGTCCGGCAGCTGGCCATGGAACGCATCCCAAAAATATTTATGATGCCGATCATGCACTACATTAAATCCGCGTTCCTGTGCCATCAATTGTGCCATTGTATGCCGGGTATCCATTGAGAAGGCCCCTTCACGCCCGAGGCTTCGGTATCGCTCTTCGAACCGAAGGGCGCGCAGCAGCGGGGTCACATTTCGTATCCGCCCCCATCCGATGCCAATCACCGGTTTCGAATGGACCACCCAATCCCGTTCCTGTTCCCTCTCAAAGTCCTTGAACGAACTGCCCCAAAAATCACCTTCAAGCAGGGCAAAATAATCTCCGGAAAAATACTCATACACGTAGCCGGAGAAATCATATTCTCCTCTGAATGGGCGTGCATCGGGCCCTGAGGGACCGTCAGCCTGATTGACATATCCTGATTCTAAACCCAGCATTATATCCAGCTCCGCAATTTTCTCCTCGCTTTCCCAATACCGGATGTACCGAGGCTGAAGTCTGGAATTCACCGTAGTCCCGTTCGGGTTTTTCTCACCGTGGCTATTCAGATAGAAATCCACCCATAAATTATCGTATCCCCACTCCGGCAGTCGATACTGTATTAACGGCTCCAGGTTTTCCGGGTTCTCAAAACTAACGGAGGTTTGCGGAAATACTGCGGACGTACTCATAATTAGACAGATCCCGAGAAGAAAGTGTCTCATAACCCACTCCTGTTTCTTGCGTAAAAGGTTCAGACAGCCCAATACGGACGCTTTTATTAATCCTGGTGGCCCGGTAACTGATACACACTCCAAACAAATTGAGCCAGCCCAACTTACTACTCAGGAAGAACGGCTGATTGTACTATGAACACATCAAATTTTACATTCCTGAAGAAGTAAGGACTGCTTTTAGATTACAGGGTTAAACCAGAATGCGCAAGGAAACTTTTACCTTACGGAGAGTGGATTGAATAAATTTCCAATTGTGGAATGCTGTATATTAATAAATCCCCCGAAAGAAGAGTTGCCCCAGGCAGTTTCTTATCGCGAAAGTTTGTCTATGTGAAAACTCCCGGCAAGGGAATTTGGGCCTAAATCCAGACCATGGAATTCCGCAACGCCAGGTTGGCGTTCCGGATGCGGTCACAGAGAATCTTGGAGATATTGGTCATTAACCTATACCCGAGTTTGGGATTTTCATCCAATAATCGGTCGAGGTTTTCTGCCGGGATGCGGAGCACCTTCGACTCTCGCCGGGCCCGCGCTGTCGCGGATCGGGGAGCCTGATCCACGTAGGAAAATTCGCCGATAACCTCGTTCGGGTTCATCGAGTAAAATTCTTTGGTTTTTTTCTCCCCGGAACCGGGTACCAACGATTCGATGGCAATTTTTCCCGCAATCAGGATATAGAGATCCCGTCCCGCGCTATCCTCCTCAAACAGCAGGTCATCACTCTTGAGTTCCAGGTACTCTCCTTCGTTCACGATGGACTGTATTTCATCTGTGGACAGGTTGACAAATAGCGGGACAGATTTCAGTTCATTTATCTCTAACATGGTAACCTCTTTTATTAGTCGTCTATCTGCAGAATGGCCAGGAAGGCTTCCTGGGGCACGGTGACTTTGCCGACATTTTTCATTCGCTTTTTCCCCTCTTTCTGCTTTTCCAACAGTTTCCGTTTCCGGGTCACGTCTCCACCGTAACACTTGGCCGTCACATTCTTACGGAGAGCTCGAACCGTTTCTCTGGCGATTACATTGCTCCCGATGGCGGCCTGGATCGGAACCTCGATCATCTGGCGTGGAATCAATTCCCGGAGTTTCCTGCAAAGACTGCGTCCACGCCGATACGCTTTGTCCCGGTGAATCACCGTGGAGAGCGCATCCACCGGATCGCCATCGATGAGAATATCCAGCTTCACCAGGTCCGATTCCTGGTAGCCGATAAATTCGTAATCAAATGATGCATATCCACGGGAAACAGATTTGAGGCTGTCGTAGAAGTCGAACACAATTTCCGACAGCGGTAATTCGTAATTCAACTCAACGGTGTTCTCGTCCAAATACTTCGTGGTTTTATACACGCCCCGCTTGTCCTGGCAGAGCTGCATAATGTTACCGATATAGTCATCTGTCACAATGATTTCGGCGTAAACATACGGTTCCTCGATCTTCTCGATGTCTCCCTGATCAGGCATCAATGAAGGATTCTGTAGCTCCTCGGTCTCGCCCTCCTCGGTAGTAATTCGGTATCGCACGTTGGGCACGGTGGTAATCAGGTCCAAATCGAATTCCCGGTCCAGTCGCTCCTGGATAATCTCCATATGCAACATGCCAAGAAATCCACAGCGGAATCCGAAACCCAATGCGGAGGAGGTTTCCGGCTCATACTGGAGGCTGGCGTCATTTAGCTGCAATCTTTCCAGAGATGATCTGAGGTCCTCGTAATCGTCCGTATCCACCGGATAGAGGCCGGAGAAGACCATCGGCTTAATCGCCTTGTATCCCGGAAGTTGCTGTTCAGCCGGGCGTTTATCGTCAGTAATCGTGTCGCCGACCCGGACGTCATCCACCTCCTTGATGCTGGCCACCAGATAGCCCACTTCGCCGGGACCGAGCTTTTCCTTTTTAATTCGCTCCAGGCGAAAAACGCCTACTTCGGTTACCTCGTGAGTCCGGTTATTCGACATAAACCGAATCTTCATGCCCGGCTCGATTTCGCCCTGCATCACCCGCATATACGGGACGGCTCCCCGGTAGGAATCGTACATACTGTCAAAGATCAACGCCTTCAAGGTGTCATCTTTGGGCGGATCAGGCGGTGGCACCCGGTCTACGACCACATTGAGCAAATCCGTAACCCCTTCGCCGGTTTTCGCCGAGACTTTGATGATTTCATCCGGATCACAGCCAATGAGTTTGACAATCTGCTTAGTAACCACCTCGGTCCTCGCGCTCGGCAAATCGATCTTGTTGATCACCGGGATGATGGTCAGATCATTCTCCAGCGCCATGTAGACGTTGGAAACCGTCTGGGCCTCCACCCCCTGGGCTGCGTCGACCAGTACCAGTGCGCCTTCACACGCCGCGAGACTTCGGGAAACCTCGTAGGAAAAGTCCACGTGTCCCGGCGTGTCAATCAGGTTAAAGATGTATTCCTGATTATCATCCGGTTTATACACCATCCGGATGGGATGGCTTTTGATAGTGATTCCCCGCTCCCGTTCCAGATCCATACTGTCCAGCACCTGGGCCTTCATCTCTTTGGCCGCCAGGGTGTGCGTATGTTCCAATAACCGGTCAGCGAGGGTGGACTTCCCGTGATCTATATGAGCAATTATGCTGAAATTCCGTATGTGTGACAGTTGATTTTCCATAGACAAGTAATTTAGAAGAAATTCAGGCCATATCAATGTTTATAGCATACTATAATATCCGAAGTGGATGGGGAACCAAATCAAATCCAAATGGCATTGTTCAGAGCACCGGGTTAATAGTTTCATGTACTTTAAAAAATTTAACATAGCCTCGCAATCACATTGCGAGGCGGGAAATGGAATTCCGGCCTGGGTATTAACCATCTCCGGCCTGTAATTCCAGGCCATCCGACGTGGTGAACACTTTCTTGCACCTGCCTCCCGTTGAATAATTCAACACTTTCCCCTTGACAGGTTCAATACGGATGCGTATACTTTTTGCGATTGTTGAGATAATCAACACATGATAGACGAATCAATAAGGTTTACACACAATGATTAACACAAAGCGAACCCAAGTTCTTAACGTTACAACATCCATCCTTCCTACCCTTTCCTCTCTTTCTTGTTTTTGTTTCATGCCTTGTATGTGTTGTTCCAAATAACATATACCAATCCCTTTTAGACAATTTAGCTGATTGACCGGTTCAACCGGGAATCTTCGTTTATAACCGAAGCTTTCATTCCATCCCGGTAAATGTATTGCGGGAGCGGTAGTCCTTCACCGGATACCTATACGGTTCCGCGAAAAGTATTGGACTGTATTTCCGCCCGGTTAATTGTGGTTTCATTTTCATCAAATGCAGCAGGAGCTGGACATGGGCAACAAAGTCGAAGAACTGAAACAGAAAAAAAATCCATTGGAAATTGCTGACACTATTAAAGAAGTCTATGCCAAAGAAGGCTACGACGCCATCACTGATCCGGACGAACCCGAGCGGCTCAAATGGTATGGCCTCTATACGCATAACGACAAAACCGAGGGCTACTTTATGATGCGGATCAAGGTGCCGGGTGGTGTCCTGAAACCGGGACAGGCACGACGCATCGGAGAGGTTATCAACGCGTATGCCGTCGGCGAATTCGCCAATCCGCACTTCGGAGATGCCTTTGGCGATGTGACCACCCGACAGGATATCCAGATGCACTGGATCGACATCCGGGACGTGCCGGAAATCTGGGAACTCCTCGGTGAAGTCGATATCCCGACCGGCGTAACCGGCGCCTGTGGTGACGTGCCCCGGAACGTGGTCGGCTGCCCTGTGGCCGGCCTGGATAAGCACGAGATAATCAACGGTCAAGATTTGGTTGAAGAGGTGACCGATTTCTTCCTTGGAAACGAAGAATTCTCCAACCTGCCAAGGAAATACAAGATCGCGATTTCCGGATGTCGGGAGCGCTGTGGACAGGGCGAAATCAACGATATCGGTCTGTATCCCGCGCAGAAATCGATGAACGGAAAAGAGGAATACGGTTTCAACGTCATTGCCGGTGGCGGGCTTGGCCGGAAAGAGATCCTGGCCAAAGGCCTCAACGTCTTCCTGACTAGAGATCAGGTCGTCGAGTTCAACCGGGCGGCGGCTACGGTCTTTCGGGATCAGGGCAACCGGAAGCGGCGTGGGCGGGCCCGGCTCCGCTATCTCCTGGACGAGAAAGGCGCCGACTGGTTTCGTGAAGAAATCCAGAACGAGGCAAACTTTACACTTCAGGAATCCGGCGAGTCGCTGGAAGCCTCTTCCCAGTACAATGACGGTCGCTATTACCGGGATCATATCGGATTGCACGAGCAGAAGAATGGAAACTACTACGCCGGCCTCCATGTCCCCACCGGTCGATTCAAGGGGGACTGGTTTATTGAGGCGGCGAATCTCTCTGACGAATATGGCAACGGCGAAATTCGGCTCACCCAGCGACAAAATATTATAATTCCGGATATCCCGGAAGAGCGGCTCGACACATTTCAAACGGAGTCGCTGCTGGAGCGCCTGCAGCTTGCTCCTTCCCCGCTCCGGCGCGGCTCCATTACCTGCACCGGGACTGAATTCTGCAGTCTGGCGCTTATTGAGACCAAGAACCGGATGGTCAAATGGATTGAGGAATTGGAACAACGACTGGATACGGAATCCCCGATACGGCTGCATCTCTCCGGATGTAACGCCTCCTGTGCCCAACCACAGATCGCGGATATCGCCTTTCAGGGTATGAAAGCCCGAAAAGATGGTGACACCGTGGAGGCTGTAGATATTGGGCTTGGCGGCGGCCTTGGGGACAATCCGGGATTCGCCGAATGGGTACTGAAGCGTGTGCCGTGTGAGGATGCATTCGACGTAGTCTCTGCCATAGTGGAACAATATGAGGACCGGAAACAGAACGGCGAATCCTTCAGGGAATATGTCTGGCGCGTGAATCCGGAGAACGCCGTGCCGGACCTGGACATTCTAAACCAGTGATTTCGGACGACGGAACACAAGGAGAATATCCGATGCAATCGATTACAATCAATTTGAGCGGGATGAACAGTCTGTTGGAACAGTTAACCGTGAAAGATCGGCTCGCCTGGGCCATCGAAGAATTTGACAAGTTGGTCATAGCCTCATCCTTTGGAGCCAACACCTGTATGCTCATTGATTTGGTCTATGATAAACTGGGTGCGCGCCCACCGGTGATTTTTCTGGACACATTGTATCACTTTGAAGAGACGCTGGAGTTGGTCAGAAGGTTTCGCCAGAAGTACGAGTTGAATCTGGAGGTATATTATCCAACGGGGATACGTACCCGGCAGGAATTCGAACAAAAATACGGCAAGTACCTCTGGGAGAGAGATCTCGATAAGTTCCATGAAATCACCAAACTCCGCTCCATTCGTCGGGCCCTTAACGGCCGTGACGCCTGGATGACCGGATTGCGGAGAGCGCAGGCGGACACACGAAAAAGTGCGCAGATTTTGGAGTGGGATAGCAGTCACGAACTGTATAAGATAAATCCCCTTGCCGAATGGTCGCATGAGCAGGTATTCCGCTACCTGAAAGAAAACAGAGTGCCGTATAATCCGCTCTACGACCGGGGCTATAAGTCCATTGGTGACAAGCCATTAACGACTAAAGTCAACGGCAAAGAACATGAACGAGCAGGACGCTGGCGTGGAAGTGATAAGACCGAATGTGGTCTCCACTACAAGTAATTGAACAGAAAATAACCACTATGGAAAATTGAAGTTTATGGTGTCAGAAAACAGAGCAATCGTTATCGCCGGCCACGGATCGCCGGATAACCCCACCGCAAACCGGCCGGTACGTTATCACGCAGACGCAATCCGGCAGACAGGCTTATTCAGTGAAGTCCGGGGAGCGTTTTGGGACGGCACTCCGACATTCCGTGAAGCTGTGGCCTCCCTCCCGGGTTCAGAACTTATCGTCGTGCCATTATTTATGAGCCACGGCTATTACGTGGATCAGGTTCTTCCCAGGGAATTCAGGGCCGCCTGCGGCAATCCCGGCTACCGAATCAAATCCTTGCAAATTACCGAACCGGTAGGCAGCCATCCCGGTATCAGGGAACTCGTACTCCGACGTATGCAGTCTCTCCTGCCGGACAAGAGTCTCTGGCAGCAAACCGGCTTAGCACTTCTGGGACATGGTACAACTAGAAATTCCGTGAGTGGAGCGTCGGTCAGAGCCCACGCCAGGGGTCTCCGAGATTTGGGAATATTCCGGGCGGTGAAAGCGCTGTTCCTGGATGAACTGCCATATATCAAAGATATCGAAGCTCATTTCCAAATAGATCAGGTCGCGGCTGTCCCGCTGTTCATGGCAAATGGTGACCATCTCAGCGAAGATATTCCTGAAGCGCTTGGTATTCCAGCTGACCATAACGGAGAAGCCGTGCTCCCCGGAGGGACATCGTTGTTTATCTCCGGACCGGTGGGTACGGCTCAGATAATCACGGATATCATTCTGGAAAGAATCAGTGCGGTTCTCACTCCACGATACGGAAAAGTTGCCATTTGAATAACGACGACGATGTGACACAATTTTTCACATACAAACGAAGACACAATTTGAAGGGAAACCAATGAAAACAGGAAAAGTCAGTTTAATCGGTGCCGGTCCCGGTGACCCGGAACTGTTGACGGTGAAGGCCTACCGGCGCATTAAAGCGGCGGATATTGTAATGCACGATACGCTCACAACCACAGATCTCCAAGAGTTTGCCGGAAAGTATGCTCGGGTGATTAATGTTGGTAAACGTCCCGGGGATGGGTCCGACAAACGTACCTCACAAGAGACTGTAAACGAAATGCTAGTCAGGGAAGCCCGTAACGGTAAAAACATAGTCCGCCTAAAAGGTGGAGATCCGTTTGTATTCGGACGTGGTGGTGAGGAAGCGGTATATCTTGCCGCTGAAGGTATCCCGTTTGAAGTGATTCCGGGAATTTCCAGCGTGTTGGCCGCACCGGCAGCTGCCGGGATTCCATTGACTCACCGGAACGTGGCTTCAAGCTTTACGGTTATTACCGGACATGAGGATCCGACGAAGGATTGCAGCGCGCTGGATTGGTCAGCTATCGCCGGAAATGTAAAATCCGGCGGGACTCTTGTTATCCTTATGGGCGTACGGCGTCTTGAACAAAATGTCCGGCAATTACTGGCGAACGGTCTCTCCGGCGGTACTCCGGCAGCAGTCATCGAGAAAGCCACTACCGTAAACGAATTTACACTGAGCGGTACCCTGGAATCAATTCCGGCCCAGACCCGGGCAGCCGGTATCTCGCCACCGGCGATCTTCGTTATTGGCGACGTCGTCGATGTCCAGGACCAACTTCAGCCAATTAGGCAAGGCGTTACAGCGGTAACCAACGGATACGAGTTCGGATTCGAAACGATGGAGGATCTTATTAAAGTCGGATGACAAGGGGAGACACATCTACGGTAAAACATCTCATGGCCCAGATGGGCACCGGCCCTAAATCCGCTCAAGATATGACCCGGGAGCAAGCCGGGACGACCATCTCCGGGATATTGGAGGGTGAAGTCCATCCAACCACTATCGGCGCCTTTCTCGTTGCCAACCGGTGGAAGGCCAATACGGCTGAAGAACTGAGCGGCTTCCTGGATACGGCTCGATCCTATGCAACAAACGTAACGGTACCGCATATTTCACCTGTTGACTGCGGAGCGGCGTATGACGGCAAACGCCGGACTGCCCTCCTTGGCGTTGCCGCCGGGCTCATCGCCGCTGCCGCAGGTGTTCCGATCGTAGTGCACAGTTCGGAGAAAGTTCCAACAAAATTCGGCGCGACCTACAAAGATGTATTGAGCGCTCTGAATATTGAGACGGCCCTCTCCCCTGCTGCGAGCAAGCAGATGCTGGAGTCGGCCGGTTTTGGATACTTTTACCAACCGGAATTTAATCCGGCATATCATGAACTGCTGCAATATCGAAATCAACTGGGCGTGCGCAGTTTTCTGAATACGCTGGAACCGCTGGCGAATCCGGCGAATGCCTCAATACATATCGGGAGCTTCTATCACCTGAAATTTGCGAAACGGGTCATAGATACGCTTGTTCGGAGTGAAACACAATCCTTTGAACGCATTGTACTTTTCCAGGGACTGGAAGGCTCTGACGATATCCGGTCAGGATATACCAAAGTTGTGGAATGGTCTAACGGAAAACTTTCCGATTACGACATTGCCACAGCGGAATACGGAATTCCTGAAAGCCGCGAGTCCTTCGAGATGCCGAATCTTCCCGTTGATTCGGCACGAATTACCGAAGAAATCCTTTCCGGAGAACGCACCGATCACTTTCGGGAAGCGGCGCTGCTGAATGCAGCCCTCCGAATCTATGCATACGAAACCGTTGAAAATCTGCGTGACGGTATGGAAGTAGGCCGTGAGGTGATTTCGTCTGGCAAAGCGCTGAAGAAACTGGAACATTTGAAAGCGTTTTATCCTGCTGAGAAGGAAGTTGAAACTTGAAATTTGAATACGGGGATTGGGTATAAGGTATAAAGGTATTGAGGATAGAGGATAAGGGAAACCGGTTGGTAGTAACCGCTTTAGCGGTTTTAATGAAGAAAAATTGAAAAATGAATAATGAAGATTGAATAAGGCAAAGAAACCCTGAGTCAAAGTCCCGGGGGGACGATGTGCTTCCAGCCCACCAATTCATTGGCGGGAGAAGGTCAATTCCGAAGAAATTCGAAAGACCCATCAGGGACGCTTGAATTAACCTCGCACGCAATTTTCGCCTTGACGAATTCAAGACGGGATGTGGGGCGACTTAGGATAAGAAGGAGAAAGAGAATGTTCTCATCAGACACAACTCACCCTCTTGTTCTCCCTCTCTTCGCAAGAGAGGGAGAGACGACTCCGCAATCTTTGTTGATGCCTGGTTCTCCCTTCCTCTTCGGAAGAGGAAAGAAGTCCGAGGGATGGAGTTGTGCTGTTAGTGAACAAACAAAACCCCGCTGAAGCGGGCACTACCAACAACCATTGTATTTTGAACACATGACTCAGGACACTCGACACATGTCGTTTTTTACCTAAATACTTGAACACCCGAACACAGGATCACGTTAACACATTCCAGTTAAACATCGATTAAGAGTATGAGTAAGAGTAAGAAAAAACAGGGCGCACAGGATAAACCATTCCGCATCATCTTTGAGGGGAAGAAATGCATCGGGACGGGCAAGTGCGCAGAAGTCTCAGAGAATTGGTCGATGGATTTGACTACGGGATTGGCGAAGCCGGGAAAATACTATATCGACGAAGACGAGTTGGAATCCAATATGGAGGCCGCCCGGCAATGTCCCGCCAAAAAGGGGCTGGGTGTCATTCATATTATCGACGGGGAGACAGGGCAAGAAATTTACCCGGATCCGGATGGAACCGGCGAAATCAGTCTCGACAATTAGTCGTAATTGTACATTTGTTAATTTTTTAGCAGATAATTTCAAATAATTTAATTAATTATATAAAAGTCCAACCTTGCAAGATATCTCAGGAGATAAATCACTATGACCAATACACAACGACTCGATCTCAACTGGATGATCGGGGGCGCCCAGGGCAGCGGTGTAAATTCCACGGCGCAACTCTACGCCAAACTCATGACCCGCCTGGGCTACCACGTCTTCAGTAATATAGAGTATCACAGTAACATCAAAGGGAAACACAGCAACTTCCGGGTGCGCACAGCCAACTACCCGATTCGCTCCCATCGGGAGCACGTCGACGTGCTGGTCGCCCTGGACGAGGAATCCCTGTTCGGGGATTTCTACCAGCGGTATCCCACACACCGGGGTCACGCCGGTAAAGTAAAATCCGGTGGCGCTATTATTTACGACTCCAATGAAGTGCCGGACGCTCAGGATCGTATCGATGATCAAGAGATTAGACTATTAGGAATCCCGTTCCGCGAAATCCTCAACGAGTCCCTGGAGGAAGTCGGCAAAGGCGGCGAAGGCAAAAAGTACAGCATCATGGGCAATACAGTGGCGTTCGGCGCCAGTATGGCACTGCTTGATATACCCGAAAAACAGATGGAAACCGCCGTGCGGGAAGCCTTCGCCGGGAAGAAATCTCTGGCAGAGATGAACGAAGTCGTCGCCAGATATACATATAACTATGTTCAGGACAATTTCGGGGACAAGATAGAGCCGCATTTTCCGTCCCCCGGTCTGGAGAATCAGATCCTGATCAAGGGATCACAGGCAGTAGGTATCGCTAAGTTTAAGGCGGGGTGCGGATTTCAGTCCTACTACCCGATTAGTCCTGCCACTGATGAGAGTGTCTATCTGGAACAGCATCAGCAGGATTTTCCGATGCAGATCATCCAGACGGAGGATGAAGTTTCCGCCATCAATATGGCGGTTTCGGCAACGCACGGCGGCGTGCGGTCGTCGACCTCGACCTCAGGCCCTGGATATGCACTCATGGCGGAAGGAATGGGATTCTCTGCGATTACAGAAGCGCCGGGACCGGTGGTCTGCCTGTACCAGCGCGGCGGACCCAGCACCGGGATTCCCACACGACAGGAACAGGGTGACCTGCGGATGGCGCTGCATTCCGGACAGGGTGACTATCCTGCAATTGTGCTCGCCCCCGGTGACGCCGAGGAATATTTCTACGATACTCACAAAATATTCAATCTCTGCGACCGGTATCAGGTGCCTGCTGTGCTGCTGCTGGATAAACACATCGGTCGATCCTCGGTCAGCATCCAGCCGTTCGATACCTCAGATCTGGAAGTGGATAGGGGTCCACGATTCAATACCGGCGAACATGAATACCAGCGATATCAGTTCGATGGCAGCCCGGTGAGTCCCCGGTCCATTCCTGGCGAAGAAGGTGGCATCTTCTGGACATCTTCGGACGAACATCAGCAGGACGGTCACATCTCTGAGGGGATCGGGAACCGGATGAGTATGATGCACAAGCGGATGTCGAAGCTGAAACTGCTGCTGGAAGAGTATCCGGAAGATTCGCAGGTCAAGGTCTTTGGTAATCGGGATTCCGATGTCGCTGTCATCTCCTGGGGCTCAAATAAAGGAGTGCTGCAAGACCTACTTGGTTCGCCCGCCTCGGAAAACCAGCCGGATTTCCGGTTTATCCATCTGCGCCTGATTAATCCGTTTCCGGAGCAAGCACTGCAAAAGGCGCTGGATGGTGCGGAGACCATCATCGTTTTGGAGCAAAATTGGGGTGCACACCTGGCCGGTCTGCTGCAGGAGAAGCTGGCAAAACCGGTAGACGTTCGAATCTTGAAGTTCGATGGCCGTCCCTTCTCCTACGACGAAGCCTCTATCGGTATCACCGACGCTATCGAGAATCCCAGAGAGAGGATCGTGCTTACGCGCGGGGCAATCCGGGATGAGGAAACATGGGGCTACGAGGAGGTGCAAAATCTGCTCGACGAACGGGAACGTCGTCCCCGGCAACGAACACCGAGCGTGCCGCTCCCGCCGAATTATAACCGGTGAAAATCGGTATTATAAAATACTTAGGAAAGCCTCGCAATGAGATTGCGAGGCTAGAATAATTGTTAGCCTTGGAATCTCATTCCAAGGCGGATAAGGGCAATAATAAACACGATAACACTTTTAAGGATATAGATATGACAAAAACCAACAACGGACAGAAGAAATATAAAATACCTGATTACAAGGCAGATAACATTCACAACGACTGGTGCCCGGGATGCGGCGATTACGGAATTCTGAGCGGAATCCAGATGGCGCTGGCGAATCTGGGGCTCCCGCCGCACGAGGTGGCGGTGATCAGCGGCATCGGTTGCTCCGGGAAGACGTCTCATTATATCAACGCCTACGGATTCCATACGCTCCACGGGCGCGTCGTACCGAACGCAACGGGGATGAAACTGGCAAACCATGACCTGACAGTACTTGGCGTTGGCGGCGATGGTGACGGCTACGGCATCGGTGCGGGACACTTTGTCGCCGGCGGCCGCCGGAACCTGGATTTCACCTACGTCATCTTTAACAACAACATCTACGCGCTGACCAAGGGACAGGCTTCGCCCACCATCGGCAAGGGTGAGCAGACCAAGACCATGCCGGAGCAATCGATATATAATCCTATTAATCCGGTGGCCCTGGCCATCTCTTCCGGGTACACCTTCGTTGCCCAATCGTACGCCCTGGATGTAAAATACACGGCAGACATCATCGCCAGAGCCATTCAGCACCCCGGCAGTGCTGTAGTGGATGTCCTGCAGACCTGCCCGGCCTTCAACAACCTCCATACCAAGACCTGGTTCGAGGGCCTGGATCGTGAGGAGAAGCAACCACGCCTCTACAAACTGGAAGACGAAGGCTATGACGGAACAGTCCCGGAGCCTGAAAATCCGGACTCGGTTTCGAAGACGAAAGCCGCCGCCATCGAGAAGGCGTTAGCGTCGAAAAACGGCCGGATTCCCGTGGGTGTCTTTTATGAGCACCGAACCGCAACCCTGGAGGATTATCTCAGCAAAAAGATCCCGGCGCTTGCATCGACTTCGATGGTGAAAATGGATATCTATGACAGGGATATTTCGCCGCTGTTGGATGAATTGCGATAAAGATGGGTATACGGAAAAAGGTATAAGGTATAGGGGTATAAGGGAAAAACTGGTGACCTAATTCCCGCCGGGATGGGATTGGTCACCGTTTCTGTCGGGAGATTATATCGTATTACGTATTGCGTATTACATAAATATCGATCTGAAGTTGAAGGATACGCAATACGCAGTACACAATATACTTTTCTTTTGAGCTGTTACCCGAACACTCAAACACTCGAATACTTTAACACTGTCTTAATTATCCTGCGCGCCTTCCGCGATCCAGACGAGAATCGTCTCAATCTGGTCTGAAGAAAGGGAGCCACCCTGCGGCATACGTTGCCCGACATTCAAATCGGGATTGGCTAACAACTTTTGATACAATACGCTGGAGTCGGGTTTGGACGCTACCACCCGTTTGAGCGGAGCGTACCCCTGACTCGTTACCCCGACTAGATTGCCATACGATTCCGACGCTTCCAGGGAAAGTCCACCATTTGACGGATGACAGCCGGTGCAATTGTTATTGAAAATAGGTTGGACATCATCGGAAAAAGAAACATTTTCAATTGTCCCGTTTCCATTTCCGTTTTCATCTTCGGGCTCTGTACCCATATCGCAGGAGACAATAAGCCCCGTTATAAGAATGAAGCCGGTAAACAGTACTTTTTTTATCATTTTGACCTTCCAGTTTGCTTTTAATCATTACTCACCAATTATTATGTTAACCTAACATACCAGCGGGAACAATCTGTCAGCTCCCTTACAATGCAAAATATGCAGGTACGGCTACTCACCAATCCAGATGGTTTTCGTATTCACAAACTCCCGGATACCGTGATACGATAGTTCTCTGCCATAGCCGGATTTTTTGATACCGCCGAACGGCAGGCGGGGATCGGACTTTACCATCTCATTGATAAAAACGCATCCGGCTTCAATATCCCGGCTCAACGCCTCCGCCTTGTCCAGATCCTGTGTCCAGAGCGAGGCTCCGAGGCCGTATTTGGTATCGTTGGCAATGTCGATGGCATCCTGTTCGCTTTCAGCGGGGATTATAGCAGCCACCGGACCGAAGGTTTCCTCTTCATATACAGCCATTCCCTTTTGCACATTGGCCAAAACGGTCGGCTGGTAAAAGTAACCTTTTCCATCAACCGGATCACCGCCCAAAAGTAAATCAGCGCCGTCAAGCATACTCTGCTTAACCTGGTCATGCAGATCGGCCCGGAGATCCTCACGGGCCAGCGGCCCGATCTGGGTCTCTTCATTCATGGGATCCCCAACTTTCAACGTACGCATTTCCTCCACATATCTTTGCATAAATTCGCCCAGGCGTTCCTGGACCACGATAAACCGCTTTGCTGCAATGCAACTTTGCCCGGAATTAATGCAGCGAGCGTTGACTCCCACCTGAACAGCCTTTTCAATGTCGGCATCACCGAGGACAAGAAACGGATCGCTGCCCCCCAGTTCGAGTACGGTTTTCTTCAGGGAATTCCCAGCGATTTCAGCGACATTTCTCCCGGCGATCCCGCTGCCGGTGAGCGTCACGGCCATTACCCTGTCATCCCGTATGATCTGTCCGACCTTTTCCGAGCCAATCAACAGGGACTGAAATACGCCATCCGGAAAGCCGGCGTCCCGGAAAATCTCTTCGATGGCATTGGCACAGCCCGGTACATTAGAGGCGTGTTTCAACAGCCCGACGTTTCCTGCCATCAGTCCTGGGGCGGCAAACCGGAAAACCTGCCAAAAGGGGAAATTCCACGGCATCACCGCAAGCACCGGTCCCAGCGGCTCATACCGAACCATGCTCTTTTTTGCGTCGGTTTGCACCGTTTCTGTTTGGAGGAATTTCTCCGCTTCCCCGGCGTAATAGTCGCACACCCACGCGCACTTTTCGACCTCTGCGCGAGCTTCGGTGATTGGCTTACCCATCTCCTGGGTCATTAGTTGCGCCCATTCGTCATTTCGGGTGCGGAGAGTTTCGGCTGCTCTGCCCATCAATTCGGCGCGTCCCCGGAACGAAAGTTCCCGCCACTGTTCGAACGCGTTTGTCGCACTTTTCAGCGTGGTCTCGATCTCTGCATTTGAGTGCTCATCATATGAGCTAATCATATTTTCGGTCGCAGGATTTACGGAACGTAGCGCCATACTTCACCCCCTTCTGTAGATTGCGGACTGTATTTGAAATCTGAGAAATTAATATGCCGACAAAACTGGTGAATTGCAAATGGCTGTGAGTTAGTATTATAGTATTCAGATGTTCGGATAAAAGCCATCAAATTTGGTACTGCACCATTGTTCGTATTGCGTATTACGTATTCCGTATGGGTAATCTACTGTCAGTGATTGTCCCGATGACGATACGGAATCGGCAACGGAATATTTCTTAAGATATATCACTCAAATCCGGAAAATACACCGGGGAAGCCGCCGAAAACCGTTCCGACGATACTATTGCCGGACGGGAATGGGGCCATCGGGATAGCTTCCCCGGAAAAATTATGGGAAGAACTACCTAGTGAAATTATCTATGTATCTATGATTTATATGTCAATCCTCCAGTGGATTCATTCCAGTATCGATCTGATAAATTTCAATCTTATCCACCAACATCCCACCAGCAACAAATCCGCCGGAATACATGCTGATCACGAGCGTGTCGCCTTCGGAACAGTAGACCTTCTCCTCTGCATTATAGTGTGTCCAGGTTGAATCCTTGACGGCAATTGCTTCCCCATCCATCAAATTCTGACTTTTTCTGTGCAACTTTATTCCGCCCCCCGCATACACGACTTTTCCCCATGCGCTGATACTATAATATGCTCCGGTCGCATTCACGGGCAGCTCCAGAGATAGGTGTGGGATGGTGCATCCGCCGGAAACAAACAGAGAATATTTTCTTCCAACCGGTGGGGTATCTTCACGACGTAATTCATCCCCGTATCCTGCCCACTTTTCATTATCTTCATCCGGTTCGAAGGAGAACCAGGCAACCCGCTCTCCACCAGCGCCGGGACTCGATGGCAAGTCACAGCTTTGACTGATTGTGAACGCAGCGAGTAATCCGAGAACCATCGTTAACTTATTCATTTACTGACTCACCTGATTTCAGTTTGCCACAACATGTTATTTATCATTTTCACCACTATCGAACAAATCCACCACCGCTCCGCGCGCTGTCCAGACCAGCCCAATAATGAATGCTGCTAGGATCAA
This sequence comes from Candidatus Neomarinimicrobiota bacterium, assembly GCA_021734025.1. Lineage (NCBI taxonomy): Bacteria > Pseudomonadati > Fidelibacterota > Fidelibacterota bacterium. The sequence continues at coordinate 64,503 of JAIPJS010000014.1, read as the reverse complement.
CCGCAAATACGTTAACAGCCCTCCCATCTCTGGCAGATCCAAGATGATAATTATAACTACAATTCCTCCGAATCCGGCAAGCAGAATGTGAAAAATCTTCATTGGCATATTCATCCAAGTGTCCGAATCAGAAGTTCAAATATTTCCGTATTCTTTCGGAAACCTCATTATATTGTACTTTACTCTCCCAGAGATCTACAGGCGTTACCACGGACCAGGAACAATTCGTACACGGCATTCGCTCCATCCATTTCCCCATCAACAAACAGACGGTAATATCCGGCGGTAGAATACGCCGAGTCCAACCAGGTAAAATCAGTCCCTTCGACGAACATTTTACGAGTACCTAAAACAGAAATTCCATGCCGATTTTAAACTCCTTGGGTTCCAGAATGGATTCACGCAACGCCCCGGTAATGCGCAAGGCATCCTTGTATTTCAGGGTAATGCCTGCATTCATCTGGTATTCTTCAATGAATTTATTGGTGCGCGGGAAGTCATGGCCCTCAACGTAGGAGCGATCAGACTGTGTCGTTGTTTCACCGTTAGTCGTCCGGATTTCCTCATCATGAAACACAATCAGATCGTATCCTTCATTGGCCTCGATGGTTCGTATCAGTTTTGTCAGCCCCACCTGGAATTCCACACTGTTACCGATTTCGACTATTGCGCCTGTGGGAACGGCAAAGGTCAGGTAGGTTTCTTCACGGGACCACCTGAATTTTTTATCATCCTTTTCCCGGATGGAATGGTAACCGGGATTGGAGGTGCCCGTGCGATCATACGCGCTAAATTTTTCGCCGACAAAAGGTTCTGTCGCGCGTTTCTTGTCCTTCCGGAAATCACCATAAATACCGCCAAAAAACCGGAGATAGGTCTCAATCCGCCACTCGGCACCGACCGATCCCGTATAGCGCTTATACCGGAATGATCCGGTGCCCGTTCGCTCCAACTCCGACCAGGATTCGTTGGTATATTGATACGGCGCATTGTTGTAGTCGTCCCAATAATAGTAATCGCGATAACTTCGTCCCCAGGTGGATTCGGATTCATCAAGATCCGCATACCGGTGTTCTCCATAGATGGCGTAACGCAGAGTCGTCTCCGGGTTGATTTCTCTGGTACCATGAATTGATGAATAAAGCGTGAATCCGTCATACGCCCATTCCTTGTCGCTGGCAGATTTCCCATGACTAAACGATTCACGGTAATTCACCGAATCGGGACCGATGTATCGATACGAATAATACCGCGAGGAATCCGCCGAGGAATACTCCCGGGTCACATCGCCGGTCATAAAACCAACATTAATTCCGATAGTTCTGTCGGGCTCAGGTTTACCAATCACGCCGACGGCAATATCGTGTGTCATCCTGTTTTGGACGCGGTTTTCTTTTTGTCGGGAGTAACTTAAATATTCATCGGCCCAATTGTTCTCGTCATGTCTATCCATATCCAGATAATTCCCGTCGGAATCTTTGATCAACAACCCATACCGCAGTCCCAGAGATAAGCCGGAATTAATTGCGTATGCCGCGAATCCGTTGATTCCGACGCCGCGCTGGATAGTGGCGTTGTCCCCTGATTCCACCTGACGGTAATCGTTATAAGGATCGGATTCCGCCGTGGAATAGCGGATTCCAACAGCATCCTCTGCAAACCAACCGTACCGATACCAATACGGTTGATAGAACTTCTGTTGATCGTAATAATATTCGAATGTCGCTCCCAGGGATACGGGAGAGCTCTCCCCCTGTGGTTTTCCAAAGAAGGCCAGACGTAACAGCGGCTCACGGCTCCCGGGCTCGCTGACTTCCCTGAAAGGAGACCAGTAGTACGGCATAACATCGTAATTCTCATATGGGTTAAACTGCTTCCGTGGGTCAGAAGTATGGTTCCCGGCGACATCCATATAGATATACTGGTTTTCCAACCTGCTTAAAAACGCTGCATTCTGAAAAGCCTGATCCAGCGGTTCCTGATATAAATACCGAAAGAACGGTCCGAAGGCAAGTTGACGGGTTGAGGTCATCTGCATAGGCTGCAGAAAATCGCCGGGCAGACGAAAATCGGTGGCCATTACCGAATAGTCGGGGTACCAGGCGAAGACCTTAATGCTGAGCAAACACAGAAAAATGCAAAGCGTCTTTTTCATCAATATGGCTCCATACGAAATGAACGGATTATCAGTAGTTACTAGTCATTTCACAAACCGTATGCCATACATCATGTTGCCCGGTTCCCCGGCGAACCTCAACAAATGAACCTGCCCGCAAAACGCTGTTCCGCCGGATTTGTCCGGTGAAAATTCTTTTTCGAGGATCAGAAAAGCGTACTTCGCCCTTCAGATTTCTGAAACAATTTTCAAAACTCTGAAAGATGAAGTGATGTTAATGTCTCAAAGTCTTCGGGAATGTATCACTGTCGAATCTGGACATGTATTGTGTGTCTACTCAATTTTGCCAAAGAACTTTTACGTAGCAGGGTTTACTTATCTCACCACCGTTACCGACTCCCCCCCTCAAGAATCGACAATGGAATGCTTCTCATGAGAAAGCATGCCGTACGACCAAACCATCAATGCAGGGAATACTTAAATCCGATCTCCACCAGTGCTTTGTTGTAATACACTCTATTGACAAGTGTTTCGTTATTCAGGTAACTGATCTGGAAATACAGTGCAGAGGCCGGGGCATATTTTCGTTCAATCCTGAGATACAACCTGTTTTGCGCAGGCTGTTCCGGATCGCGATATTGGGTACGCCCTCCGGTGATCGTCGTTGCATACCGCTTTTTAGCCAGATACCCCGCCAGATGGTATAGCATATTTTTTGACAACCGGCCGGAGATCGTCATCCCGGCGCGGAACTGTGCAAATTCCCCCAGAACGCTGTTAGAGGTTCTCAATTCGTATCCGCATTCTCCACTCATAATTATCCGCCCGGTATATCGGATTCGGAGTACACCTGTAAATCCACTGTCCCGTTGATATGAACTGTTCGGGACCAATAACGAGTCCTCATCCACGGTAAACGCCGGATAATCTTCCGAACGCATTCCAAAATATTGTGCAGTGACTCTTGTGGTAAGATTGTCAGCGGCCTGGTAGAAAATTCCCAAATTCAGATTCGGATTTGTAAAAGCATACCGGTATCCACGCTGTATCCGGTAAAGTCGATAGCCTGCTCCCATAGAGGTTGAAAGCCGGTGAGTTATACGTTTTTCTCCGGCAATATCGTACCTCGACCAGGTATAGGTCCGCCCCTGCCCTCGGAAGGACTTCTGGAAATGCTCAAATCCGGATCGGAACCGAAAATTCTTGTTAACTTGGTAAACTCCGGACAGTTTCGGTGAGATAACTAATTTGCTCTCGTTGAAATAGGTGGATTCCAGGTCCAGCTGAGAGGTAATATCGCCGGACACGGAGAACCTGTCAAACTCCAGGTTATGCCCAAGCCGTCCCGTGACCCTGGCACCGAATGAAGTGTATGACACCGCAGCACTTTCAAATACGTTGGAATCGAACGAAGGGGCGACGGAAAAGAGTCCGCTGACAGCTAAAACAATCCCAGGCGTGAAAAACAGCAATCCCAGCCAGATTCCCGTAGCGAGCACCGGAGCACGCTTAATCTTTCAGTTCCTTCCGGATGCTTTCCAGCAATCTTTGATATTCGTTACGGCTCCGCTCTAACCGGTCAATATCCTCTTTGACGGCAGTCTTACTTCCAGGTGAAACGTCAACTTTCGCCGGTACCTGCTGGAAGTCCTGGCCTTCTTCGTCGATTTTCTCTATCCGGTCAGCTGATGTCTCTATACCTGAATTGTAGTCGTTGAAATATCCCTGAGAGGGACCGGATTCTCCCGCTCTAGTATTCCCCCCAACTTCTCCTGCTCGACTTACGTCAGCGTCAGTCTGACTCTGGAGTTGAATATTCTCCTGAAATTCTTCCATGCTCCGGAGCAGGGACAGATCGTTGCGTCGTGAAGTCATCAGGGAATCCAAGAGCACAATTTTCTTCTCAAGCACCCGCTGCAAATCCTGTAGCACCGTCTGTCGGGTTTCAGAATCCTGGTACAAATTATTAACGATATCGGTATAGTCCGGCAGCGCTCCGGTAGTCGGGTTTTTTGTTATTAACGACTTGATAATGACGTTCGTCAACTCGCGAAATTGTCCGGAGGGCATATCCTGCTGCTGCGGATTCCTGAGAACATCCTGGTATGTTGCCTTTAATTCTTCAAATAAACTGTCCCTTTGCGCATTCTGGCTCTGTAACCGGCGGCTAATTTCCCTGAGCGAATCCGCCACTACGACCAGGTCCTCGCTTACACCGGCTTGCTGCATATTGATAATCCAGCCGTTATACCAGCGATGGTTATCCCGCAGCCGCTGTTGCCGTTCCAATAGGGACTGCTGCCGCCCTTCATATATCCGGCGTTGCTCCATAAGGTCCTGATACCGTGTTTCCGCACTGATGTACTCCTGCCAGGCCGTTTCAAGTTCCTGGGCCGGTAATAAATTCCCCCAGGTGAAGAAGAACACTACGCACAATACGATTTTATGAACTTGCTTCATCCTGAATTCCGTACTTTTCCATTTTGTAATAAAGTGTGCTGGTGTTGATTCCCAACAGACGAGCTGCCTGCTGTTTAACGCCGCCTGCTTTTTTCAGTGCATTCAGGATCATTTTGTATTCCGTAGATTCCAACACCTCCGGCAAAGAACCATCTGGCAGAGTGTCCCTATCTTGTAGATCATCCAGATAGATATCCCGTGCAGTAATCCTGTCCGTCCGGTTGAATACTAGCAGGCGCTCCAGAAAATTTTCCAGCTCCCGAATATTCCCGGGCCAGGCATAATTTTGTAATTTTTCCACCGCAGATTCTGTCCATTCGGGTAACTGTCGTCCAAGCAGACTCGATTTTTCTTGCGTAATCCGTCTGACCAGTGCCGGAATATCGTCCGTTCGATTTCGGAGTGGCGGGATATACAGCGGCACAACATTCAAGCGGTAATACAGATCTTCTCTGAAGTTATCCTGCCTGATTCCCTCCTTCAAATCTTGATTTGTTGCAGCGATTACGCGGATATCCACCTGTATTTCTTCTCCACCGCCAACCCGATGAAAGGTATGATTCTGTAACACCCGGAGTAATTTCACCTGCATCCGGGGCGAGATCTCTCCGACTTCATCCAGAAATATCGTTCCGTGATCCGCCTGTTCAAACACTCCATTATGTTGTTGTACCGCCCCGGTAAAGGCACCCTTCTCATGGCCGAATAGTTCGCTTTCAAGCAGTGTCTCTGTGAGTGCACCGCAGTTCACTGCCAAAAATTTTTCGCTACTTCGGTGGCTCTCCCTGTGAATAGCTCTGGCTGCCAGTTCCTTCCCCGATCCGCTTTCCCCGGTAATCAACACCGGACTATCAACTCTGGCCACATCCCGGATTTTCCCGAACAGTTCCTGCATGACAGGTGTTGTGCCGACCATCTCATGGAATACGTTTTTTCCCTCCGCATCGCTCCTCACCGTTCCTTCCAACACATGCTCCACCTTCGTTCGCAGTTCATCGATGGTAAACGGCTTGGCAATAAAATCCCTGGCGCCCAGTTTCAATGCATTCACCGCGATGTCAATAGTACCGTACGCCGAGATCAGGATGACCGGAACGTCCGGATTAGAGGCTTTAAACTCCTGTAACAGATCCATACCGCTTTTCCCTGGGAGTTTGAGATCCGTAATTACCAGTTCGGGCTGTGTTTCGCGATACAAGCGACTTCCGGTATTTCCGTCTGCCGCGCTTTCGATGGTATATCCGGATTTTCTCAACACGGTTTCGATGCCGGATCGCATGGTTTCGTCATCTTCGATCACCAAAATTCTCATTTCGGAGTTATTCATCTGCCTTTACCCCCGGAAATCTCATGGTCACAGTTGTTCCTTGTCCGACTTCACTTCTTACGAAAATCGTGCCATCCATTTCCTCAACCATGTTCTTTACGATGGGCAAACCGAGGCCATAGCCCTTTTCCCGGGTGGTAAAATACGGCTCAAAAATCGATTCCTTGTCCTCCGGCGCGATACCGGATCCAGTATCAGATATTTTCAGGCAGACCTGATCCTCTTCTTCGGTAACTGTTATCGAAATTTTGCCCGATTCAGATATCGATTCGATACTGTTGTTCAATACATTCAGCAGGGCCCGCCGTACTTTCGATTCATCCGCCCGGACTTTCGCATCGCCGTTGCAATGGAGTTGAATATTCTTGCCGCGCAGATCAGGTTGTACGAGATGTTGCACGTCACGGATGACTTCGGAAAGCGTGATGATTTTCAGGTTGCTTTTTCCTGGTCGGGCGTAATCCAGATACGAGGAGACTGAATGTTTCAGGCTGCTCAGAGATGTTGAGATATTCCGAAAGTATTCCGCATACTCGCTGTCCGGTGCCAGGTCTTCCCGGAGCAGTCCGGTATAGATTTCCAGTCCGCCCAGCGGATTTTTAATCTCATGGGCAATACCGGATAAGAGTTCCCGGTTCCGCTCCTCGTTTTCCCGGATTTCTGCATGCATCTCGTTCAACGCTTTACTCAGTTCCCCAAGTTCGTCTTTTCTATCCAGTGTTACCTGCGGTGTACTCAAATTTTTACTGATGGCACTGGCATAGGTCGCCAATTTTTCCACTGGTCGGACCAAATTTCGGGCAAACAGAACCCCAAGTACACCGGCAACGACAATTGCCATCAATGCGATCCAAAACAGGGTGCCTGCCAACTGGGTAAAGAACGTGAGAAACTGAATCTCTCCCCAGATAACGCCGTAAACGGTCTCCGCATTTTCCAGATGAACCGGGGAGATGGCAAATTTGACATACCGTCCCTCCCGAATGGGAAAAATTTCCGAGACCTGTGTCTCAGTCGACTCAGCGGTCCCCTTCATCCCGGACACTGATTTTTTCAATAGCGACATTTCCGGGAATTCCCTGCCAGCGGCAACCAGCTGGTTGCCGTCTCTGGAAAAAAACCCGATCCCCCGAACGCCGCCAATGACAAACGGACGGACTTGATCGGCGAGTCGCATGCGAATGGTTGGCAAATCCGGTTCCTCGTCCAACGTTGCAAGGAGTGTAGGATCAGTCTGTTCATTAGCCAGGCGGAGCAGCGTCAGCATCTGCTGATCGAATTCCGTCTCCAGAGCCGATCGCGTGTACCAGTAGAGCGGGACAGTTAACGCCGCCAGACTGAGTGCTAGAATGCCGACGACAATGAGTAATATTTTGATACGGAGTTTCATGAAATTAATGTGAGAGTTTCCAAAATATTAAATCCCAGCCCTCTCATCATACTCCTTGAGAATATTAAATTGTATTCCGTCTATCCAGAGGAAAAATATATTCAGATTACGATCCCCCGCAAAATGCCAACCCTGGTGCTCACATGACAGCGCTTTTGCTTTGCACCGATTCCGGAACTTATTATTCGTATAACCAGGTAGAATAATTCTCCTGTTATTCTCTGAGACCGGTTTTTAGATCCTCCCAGACAGCAGTCTTAATCCAATAAATATCCGGGTTCCCGTTTTGTGGCGACCTGTGCATTTGTTCAAAAAATCGGCGGGACAATTGGGTTGGCTGCTGACCTGCCGCAGGCAGCCTGTCTGACATAAAAAACAGATATACTCCGTCCGGAGAGACGTATGGTGAATATTCTCCCGGAGCACCGGAATTGACCTGTGGCCCCAAATTCACCGGTTCCGTCCAGTTATCCGCAGTATCCCGAAAGCAGATATAGTAATCGGTCGCCCCATAACTGTCATCTCTTCCATAGATTGGGAGAATCAGATAGCTCTCGTCCGGTGCGATGAAGGCATTGTACCGGGATTGGCCCGAATTGACATGCGACGGTAACCGGACTGGTTCTTGATATTCTCCATCCTTTAATCGGGAGCGCATGATAAAACCAACAGGACTTTCCGGCTCCTGACGCGTGAAATACAGCGTGCCGTCCGTGGTGATTGACGGGAAATACTCTTCTGCCTCTGAATTGACCGGTTCTCCAAGATTTTGCGGCATTCCCCAGCCACCATCTTTTCGCTCCATAACCCAAATATCTTCGTCACCGGCTGTAGTGTCCCCGCTGGCGGTATCCGGCCGGTTGGACATAAAGAAAAAACGCTGCCCATCCGGTGAAATGCACGGCTCCAGATCCCACCATTCGGGATTAGACGAAAACGATGTGACCTCCGGCTCGGCCCAGCCGTCTTTCATCCGCTTTGTGACCATAATAGCGGTATAATTGTTCCGGGCAAGTACTACGCTGAAATATATCTCCTCGCCGTCCGGAGTCATGGCGAGATCCCGCTCGTACATTCCCGTTGAAATAATTCCCGGCGCAAACAGTTCGGCGTGTTCTCCCTCTGGTTCAGGTGTTGGATACCTGCCAGGATGAATTTGATCCTTGCTGGCACAGTGAGAAATCAGGGAGATAAGGACGATAATTGCGGGGACGCCTGTTCGATTCATTTTTACTCCTTCTGTGCATTGCAAAAAAAGATGAGAATAGATTTTTTAATCTATGGAATCAATGTTTACCAGGGAAGAAAATTCCGGAGACATCTCTCGATTCCCGGGAGGGGTGCAATTTATATTTTGACACCTGAGGCCCCCAGTGATGAACAATTAGTATTTTCTGAGGCAAAAAGCAAAGCTGCCATCCCGCCGAAGCGGGATGGCAGCTTTTAGGCGTCCCTTTATCCGGAGAAATTATTCGCCGAATTCATATTCCGTCTCTACGGCAACCCCATTGCGCAATGTTTGTAAATTCACGCAGCTGTATTCGGACGCTTTCAACAATTTTTTGACTGCTTTTTGCGGGACACCATCCGCAGCCTGAATGGTGATATACGCCCTCATCTGCTGGAACTGGACGGGCACATCCGGGTCGACACGCAGGGTGCCACGGACATCTGCCATTGAGGAGACCTTCACTTCCAGCTCCTGCAAAGGTATTTGCATATAGTTTGCGATCATTCTGATAGTCGAGTGCAGGCAGGTCGCCAGCGCCGCACAGAGCAGATTCCCCGGATTCGGCAGGTCATGATCTCCGCCAACCGCGCGGTGAATCCCGGTTTCCAATTGCACGTCGTACTCCTCGTCCCCCGGATTTCCCCAGGGATAGAGCGCGTCGTCTTCGGCGCCGCCTGTGGAGTGGCCGAAGTCGATCTCCCCGTGCACAGCATCGGGATCGGTTCCGCCAACCGTTCCCGCCCAGTCCACAATCTTTGCCTCGCCTGGCGCTTCCCGGTAGCGCTGTTTGAGGGGCTCCTGCCTGTTTCGCATACTGATTTCACCATTGGTTTCTAACCCCGGAACTTTTGTTTCAACTTGTGTATTCTCCATAATTTACCTCCGTTTATTCCTGTTCACTGGTATCAACTAATAATTCAGATTAATTTTCTTGTGTCTGCTTAGTAAGGGGAATAAGCATCGGCACCTGTTTTCTATATTTTCGATACCGCTCGCCAAACTGGCTGATCAAATCCCGCTCCTCGAATTGAATACCAGCGAGGATGTAACTCGTCATCAACGTGGCAAATAAAAGGTGCCCTGCTGTCATGGTGGGCGTCGCCCAGAATACCATGAGAAATCCGACCATCAGCGGATGGCGCACATATCGGTAAAAGCCCGGGGTCTGAAATTCCGGCGACTGCAGTTCTTTTCCCCTGACGTATGCTCGAACCTGTTTAAGTCCAAAGAGGTGCCCGCTGCTGATGAGTTTTGCTGAGACCAGTACGACAACCCATCCGGCCCCGTAGATTCCGGTAATCACCCAACGGATCCATGGGAGATTAATGTTCCACACCACCACCGGGATCGGTTTCCACTGCCAGAACAGCAGTCCAAGGACAGCACAGGTAAACAATACGTACGTGCTGCGCTCCATGGACCTCGGAAGTACTCTGGTCAACAGCCGTTTAAATCCCCGGCGGGCCATGCCGCTGTGCTGGATTCCAAAGAGACAGACCAAAAGCGCATCCAGAACTATTGCGTACGCCAACGGCACCGCCGGGCCGGCATTAATCGTTTTTGGCACGATGAAATCGCCGAGAAATCCGACGGTATACAGAAAGGTCACTAAAAATGCTGCATAGCAAATGATACCGTATGCCAAAACAAAATATCTCTTCATACCTCACTCCATTTGTTCCCAGTGCTAACTGTTTACAGGGTGAATCCCATGCACAAAAAAGATACTATCCGCATGAGACGATGTCGTGAGGGCTGGCCTTCAAATTTTTCGGTTTATTCGCGAAATGGAATAGGGGCAAACACCTAGACAAAAAAAATGGATAAAAATGGTTATACGGAAGACTCCGACTACCCGAGACCGGATTCCCGGGCAAGGACAATGGCCTTCGCACGGTCACTGACCTGGAGTTTACTGAAAATCCGGTTGATGTGATTTCCGACGGTTTTCGGACTGATAAACAACTGCTCAGCAATCTGGGAGTTGCTGTCTCCCCTGGCAATAAGATCGAGTACTTCTCTTTCGCGTGGCGTGAGCTCTGGAAAGATATTATCAGTATTTTCCGGGTTTTTCTGTTCTGATTTTCCACCGATGAATGCGTAAAACTCCGTGAGAAAGCGATCCCATGCCGGTTCATCTTCCAGCAATATATGGTTCTGACTTTCCAGCGCCACAAACCGGGCATCCGGGATTGCCGCCGCGATCTCACATCCCTGCTCGAACGAAACCACCGCGTCTCCCCTGGAATGCAAAACAAGCGCAGGGACTTCTACCTTCCCAAGCAATTCACTGACATCCAAGCTTACGACCATCTTCAGGATTTTGACGGCAATATCCGGAGAGGTGGATCGGCGCTGGAGTTCGTTGTACCAATCCATCTGCTCGGAGGTGGCCTCCGGCATGAACAGGGTGGAAAAGAACTGGCGAAACGCCGGATTGTCCTGCCCCCAGCCGCTTTTCATCAGTCCCAGCATGGACTGGATTTGTTCGCGTCGCTCCGGGGAGACATTTTGCTGCTTTTGCAAACCGAATGCGCCGTGGAGAATCAGGTGGCTGACCTTGTCCGGATGCCGGACGGTGTATGCCAGTGCCGCCGGCGCCCCGGAGCAAATGCCCAGGAGCGGAAATTTCTCGAGACCCAAAGCGTCCACCACTGCTTCCAAATCTTTGACTAACGCATCCAGAGACAGGTCATTCGTCTCCCATGCCGATAAACCACAGCCGCGCTGGTCGTATCTGACCAGTGTATGTTGCTCCGACAGTTCGGTAAGCCAGTGATTCCAGACCGGGCTGTCCCAGTCGAATTCCAGATGACTGAGCCAATTCGTGGTCATCATAATTGGCAGCCCGCTCCCGGAGGTCGCATATCCGATTCGGGTCCCGTCAAAGGAGTTACAGAATTTGATTTCCTGGTTCATTACCGAAAAATTGTTTTGATTGAAAAGCACTGTAACGTATGAAACAGGAGATTGTTTTTCCAGAGAACTATCTCACCGAAAGATGCCATCCCAACTCGGCGGGATGGCATCTTTTATTACAGTACTATTTCACCGCGAATGACGCGCAAAGCGATCATCCGCGGATTCTTTCAGCGTTGATTCTTTGCCGGTACTTCTTCCCAGTTGGTGGTCAATTCAGATTCCGGGATGTCGACTCTGCTCTCTGGCTGCGGTCGCCCGACCTTCGTCATCACCACCTGCCAGAGCTGGGTGTGCCGGGCGCGAAATCCGCCGGCGCTGCTGAGCAGATAGTACCGCCACATCCGGTGGAAGCGTTCGGAGTAGTTCTGCTGCAACTCCGGCCACGCTTCCTCGAAATTCCGGTGCCAGGCCAACAGGGTGGTATCGTAATCCGGACCAAAGTTATGCCAGTCTTCCATGACAAACAGCCGTTCCATGGATTTGCCGATCTGCATGATCGACGGGAGCATTCCATTGGGGAAAATATATTTTGCCGTCCATTGATTGGTTGTGACGGAACTGACATTCCCGCCGATGGTATGCAGCAGCGAAATTCCGTCATCTTTGAGGCACCGATCCACCGTTTTCATGTAAGTCCGGTAATTTTTATAGCCCACGTGCTCGAAAAATCCGATGGAGAGCACCCGGTCGTACGCACCCTCGACCTCCCGGTAATCCAGAAGTTTAATCTCAACCGGCAACGAGGGATCTCTGTGTCCTTCAAACCACTGCTTTTGCTGTTTGGAGACGGTGACACCAGTCACCTCTACGCCGTATTCCTCCGCGGCATATTCCGCAAATGAACCGAAGCCACATCCGAGGTCCAGCACCTCCATTCCCGGTTCCAGTTCCAATTTTCGACAGATGAGTTCAAGTTTGGCTTCCTGTGCCTCGTCCAGATTTTCGGCGTTCTGCCAGTACGCACAACTATAATTCATCCGTTTATCCAGCATAGCCTCGAACAGGTCATTCCCGCGATCGTAATGATGCTCGCCGATCTGATAGGCACGATTTGAGCGCTGAAGATTCAGTAATTTCGCTTTCATAAAATGCCAGTAGAACTTCCAGTTGCCGCGGACTTTACTGTGAAGTCCGGTCTTTAATATCCGGTAGAAAAACTCATCCAGCGCCTCGCATTCCCACCACCCGTCCATGTAGGATTCGCCCAGTCCCAGGGCTCCCTCGGCCAGCACCCGTCGAAATACGCGGTCATCCCGGACTGTAATATCCCAGGGATTTTCGCCGTTGAGATGAATCCCAGCCTGTTCCAATAGTCCTTCGAACTGCTTCTGTGATTTCGCCATTTTGACCTCCTGTCGGGTTAAAACAGCGTTTATACTTCTTTCAAAAAATGTCAAACAATACTTATATCAATGTGAGGAATGCGACAGATTTTTACAAGAGTGAATACAAAAAAAGAATTGAATGTAATAACCCGCTTTAAGCCAGGCATACGGTTTAAAGCGGGTTATTTTACTTAACTAAGTAGGAAGTTCTCTACTCTCCATTCGGCTTCCAAACTTCCCAGATTTTACCGACCATCTCCGGGCCGGGCTTCAGGGTCATCTTGCCGGGCTTCCATTCGGCGGGGGTGGCTTCAGTACCTCCGCTTTCACGTACATGCTGGAAGGCCTGCACCTGACGGATCGTTTCTTCCATGTTACGTCCGACAGGTGGGGTGAGCGTCTCCATTCCCTGGATTACACCATCCGGATCGATGATAAACCGTCCCCGGAGTTCTACACCGGCGTCTTCATCGTATACGCCGTAGACTTTGCCGACGTTACCGGAACCGTCCGACGCCATTTTCCATGGAATCCCACCTTCGACCATCTTGGATAATTCGTGTTCTTCCCACATCTTGTGGACAAACTGACTGTCGACACTGACTGAAATAACTTCTACACCGAGTTCTTGCAACTCATTATACTTGGCTGCGACCGCAGCTAATTCGGTTGCTCAGACATAGGTAAAATCGCCGGGATAGAAGCAGAGCAGCGTCCAGCTCCCGAGATAATCACTGAGTTTTGTTTGGGTGAATTCGCCGTTATGATACGCCGGGGCTTCGAAATCGGGGGCCGGTTTTCCCACTTGTGCCTGTTTCATGGTCTTTTCCTTTGGTTGAGTTGCCTGTTCAACTTCTGGTTCACGGGGTGCCTCACCAACGCGCGCACCGGTTGGCCTGGCACAACCACCTTCAGCCATAGATTCCTCCTTTGGTTACGATTTGCGGTTTATCTGTATAATGGTAGCACTGTATTGACAACGGCAGAGGAAAACCTCCCCAGGGGGATTGGGAAAGCGCTTCACTTTTTCTCGAAGCATTAACCATGAGACTGTCCTGAATTATTCGCTTAAATTTGCGAAACCCCAACTCGAAATACAAAGATAATCATTCCCAAATACTCGTTTTCTCACAAATTATTAAGTTCTAATCATCCAATGGGCGCTCTCCCCTGCGACAACTCCCGCAGCTGCCGTTCCAGTAATTGCCGCTCAATCGTGGAAGCATGATCGATAATCAGTACTCCGTCCAGATGGTCCACCTCGTGCTGGATAATCCTCGCCGGGAAGCCTTTCGCTTCGAATTCCAGGGAATTCCCCGAAATACCTATAACCGTCACCTTGAGGAGATACTCTCTGGTTACGTTGACCTGGATCCCCGGCAGGCTCAGGCAGCCCTCCTCCAGCTGGTACTGATCCTCCCGGTAATGGATTTCCGGATTGATCAGGGTGAGGAATTCATCCTCACCTTTGATCACAATTAACCGCTGCAACAAACCGACCTGGGGAGGCCAAGCCGAGCAACAGATATCCCCAGGAGAGAGAAACACGTTATCCCAGGCGATCCTACCAGTGAGGCGGGGACTCCGACCGGTGGGTTACGGAGCCAGCCAGTTCGCAGGCGATGGCATTTCTTTCTGAAATCATGAAGGTCTCAGGCAACCTGTCGGCGGCGGGTAGAGACCTCGGGGAATTCTTTGATTAAAATTGTCTCGATAAGCCAAGTTCGATTCCGCAGTTCTTCAGATATTGTTCTGTCTGCCATTCTTCATTTGCGAAACTCACATTCCACTTGAGAGCATACATGGCTCCCATTTTCCAGTGACCATTTATCTGGATAGCCCGTGCACTCAAATTATTCGCTTCCCCGGCACTCAGCAACAAATCAGGTGATTCGCCCAGCGAGAAGGTGAGTCCGATATAATTTTCTGCATCTCTGAAATACCGACGGGCAGTGAAAATGGCTGACCGGGAAAACGAGACCGCTTTGGGCGTAAGGTACGTGCGGAAGTTTAACCAGTAATTTCCCCAGTATTTCCCTGCAGACATTGTATACACGGCAACATCCGAGGCGGTAAATTTCATATACCGCAGCCCCAATGAAACTTCGAACGCTTTAGGGAGACTCTGATACAGTTCACCGCCAAATCGATATTCCGGGAACAGATCCGCGCCCGCAAATCCCACATTCAAATAGGCATACGTACCCTGTCTGATACTCGGGTAAAGATCAAATTCCGCCTGCCAGTCATTTTGCCCAAAGCGACTCGCCTGATGTACCCGAAAAATCGCAGGGCCGAACCCAAATCGCCGGTTGATCTCTGCGTTCACCGTGTGCCACGGGTCCCTGTTCTGATCGGTACAAATTAAATTCCACGGACCATCAGCGCTTTGAAACCGATCATACCGATAACTCAGGGAAACCTCATACAGTGCTTGCTGTTCCTGCAGTAATTTAAACAGTGTTAATCCCCGCTCATGTGATGGCTCCACCTGTAAAAGAGTATTCAGCGTAATAATTGCCTGACGGGGTTCTCCGGTCTTACTCAATGCCAACGATTTGCTGTACAGAAATTTTTCATTCACCGGATTACGGCGTAATCCGCTTCTGGCCGTTTCTAATACCTCCGTATACTGCTCCGACCAGATGTAGACATCCAATAGAGCGCCTCTGGCATCTGTGTTACCAGGATCTGCGGCAAGTACACGCTGGAGTTGTTTCTCCGCCTGTTCGTATTGGCTGTCCCACGCATAAAGTCTCCCAAGGAAAATCCGGATCTCGTGATATGCAGGACTTATCTCCAGTGCCCGCATACTGAGCTGTCTCGCCAATTCCCGGTTCTCTTGCTCGAACGCGGCATCTCTGGCCTCCGCGAAAAGCGAATCTACATTGACATCCTGCCCATATACCGGATTTGAGGTTGTTAAAATTATAATACCCACCCAGAACAGTAACCCGCGTGTTAGCTTCATATTACGCCACCTTTAATTCTGGTTTTGCGATGATTTTTGCGCAAATCCTTTTCGCTCCATCTGGCCCCAGCCGGTCTTCCCCCGGAGCGCGGAGATAAACCCGCGGATCCGCCAATAGGTGGTCAGCTGCCGGTATCCAAAATTCTCAATGACGGCCAACCCGAAGAGCTGGAGCAGATCCGTAAATTTCGGATACCGTCGAAAAGTCAGCTCCTCTAATCCCACGGCAGCTATAGAGAGGACCATACCAAAGACAACGGCCACCAAAAAAACGTTATAGCAAAGACTGGCGACACCATCCCGGTGATAATAACATACAGGAGTACAAAATAGCCCGGAAGTTCGATGGCAGGCCCTAACATCTCCAGGAAGAAAAAGTACGGGTAGGCAAGCATTCCGATTTTTCCGTATTTGGGCTCAAACAGCATCGACCGGTGCGCCATCAGGCACTCGTACAGTCCCCGCTGCCACCGATCCCGTTGACGACCCAACACTTTTAGAGATTCCGGACATTCCGTCCATGCAACTGGATCGGGGACAAAGCGCACCTGGTATTCTAAGTCGTTATCGTGACAATATTTATGCAGCCGCACGACCAACTCCATATCCTCTCCGACTGTATGAAAAGATGTTCTGGGCGTGGCATATCCCCCGGCATTCACCACGGTAGATCGCCGGAACATCCCGAAGGCCCCGGAAATGATGAGCATAGCATCCAGTGCATCCCACCCCATGCGGCCGGAAAGAAAGGCGCGCAGATACTCCATCACCTGAAATTTTGCAAGCATATTCTTTGGCAGACGAACATCCGTAACAATACCGTTTTCCACTGTGCAATCGTTGACAATCCTGATAATTCCTCCGGCGGCGACCGTGGATGAATCTTCCAGAAAAGGCCGGACGATCCGGATTAATGCATCCCGTTCCAGCAGCGTATCCGCATCCATGGCACAAAATAATGGCGTCCTGCAATAATTCAGGCCGACGTTCAGCGCATCTGCCTTACCGCCGTTGTTTTTATCTATCAGCCAGAGATTGGGATTTTTTCGGCTCTTATACACCTCCTTCACCCCAGCCGTATCGATTCCCGCTGTCGGAACCCGGGCTGCCGGCACCATATCATATGCCTGAATCATAGTCTCCAGAGTGGCATCTTTGGAGCCGTCGTTAATCATCAGTACTTCGTATTCAGGATAATTCAAGGTCAGGAGGGCCCGGGTTGACGCTACGCAGGTCGCCTCCTCGTTATAGGCCGGCGCCAGCAAGGTTATCGGCGGCGCTCCGGAGGAACTGAGCAATTCGTTAATCTGAAATGACTTCAGCCGACCGGCATATTTCCGCAAGGACGTAAAGGCAAAGATATTGGTGAGCATATAGAAGGTGTTCAACGCGAAAAAATACGTCAGAACAAGAAAACTAAAGCCAAAGACGAAAATTCTGAGGGTAATTTCTATCATGCGTCCGACTCCAACAAAACCTGCTTTGCCAGTGTTGCCTGTTCCCCGCCGGATTGCGCAATTTCAATAAGCCGGCGTTCACCTCCGGCAGCAAGAATTCCGTATGCCGCCTTGATGGCAACCCATGGCTCCTGATCACCCATAGCGGACTCCAAAACTGGAATTTCTGCTTTTCCGCCAATGTTACCCAACGCCCGGTATGCCTGTGCCCTGATTACAAAATCCGGGGAGTCGGTTGATTTGCGAATGGCAGGAAGATGTTCCGGCAGACCTACCGCATCCAGTAATCGTAACGCTGCCGCACATACGTCGCGATCGGTTTCTTTGGACAGGACATCTCTGGCTATGGCCGCTGCCTCAAAATCGTGGATTTGTCTCAGGGCATCGGCACACACAGCGCGCGTCTTCACCGAGTATTCCTTGTCGGAAAAGATGCTCCGAAGAGTCGGAGCAATAGCGGCGCCCACGTCTGCCAGCATCGATGACAAATAATTGATGCTCCAGTGTATAAACCGATGCAACCTGTGTAACACATGCTCTGCCAGTTCCGGTTCGTCTTTCCGCATCAGCGCCCGGGCGGCAATCATTGCTACCAGCGGAGACGGGTCGTCGAGCGCGTTTACTATTTTTGTTTTATACTCCTGAAAACCGAGCGTGCTGAGTGAATTCACCGCCCTGGCACGGACTTCCGAGGATCTATCCCGGCACTGGCGTTCAACCAGTGGCAGATAGGGACGAGCCAGGTCTGTGAGGATATCCAGTTCCTCCCCACGAAAGTGCTGGGTATAACGCATCAGGAAGTCGACAAATCTGAGCCGATCGGGCTTGCGTACTTTTGCGTGGAGTTCCTGCAGCGCCTCATCGCCCGCCAGCACCCTGATTAACAGTGGTTCCCAGGTTGCTTCTAATTGCTTCCAACGTTTTTCCTTTCGGATATTTTTAATACGGAACCCAATGGTCACAAAAGCAAAAATCACCACAAAGAGTAGTAATACGAGTATCGAAACTCCCAAGGTGAATAAAATTCGATCGGTATAGTTCAAATCCCAAAATCGATCGGAATCAAGGAGGTCCTTTTGTCCAAAGAAAGTTTTGCCTTTGTGAGCATCTCCGGCTTTACTGCTGTCTTCCGATTCTCCGGATGCGGAGTCGTTCAGCGCATGTACATGCTGGGCATACAGGTCGGAAGACTGGATACTAGTTAATTTTTCGGGAGCTTTTCCGGAATAGGCGTCCCCCGGTATTGTGAGGATGAGCAAAATCACGGCCATTCGGCTGAGTAATTGAATCGCGACTTTAGAATGAAATAAGGTGTATGGCAAAACAGGCTCTGAGAGGTTTGATTTCAATCTGGCCGCAGGATTGAACGAACCTGTTCTGCCAGATTTGCCGGATTAAACGGCTTTTGGATGAAACCGGCCGCGCCAAGTGACCTGATCTTCTGAAAGATCTCACCAGCATCTTTCCCCGTCAGGAAAACCACCGGTGGTACATCGATCTCCGGATTATCTTGTATTTCTTCATACATATCGATGCCACTGCCGTCCGGGAGCATCACATCCAGAAGGATCCCCTCAAAAACCATTTCCGTGAGCATGACCTTCGCCTTGTCGATGGACTCAACTCCGGTAACATCGAATTCGCCGGTCTGTTCCAATACGAATTTTGTCAAAAACTGAATTTCCGGGTCGTCGTCCACCAGTAATATATTCATGTTTTTTTCATCAATCGGTTTACGCGTGAAATTAGTTCGCCCGGGGAAAACGGCTTTAAGATATAGTCATCGGCCCCCAGTGAAAAACCCCGGATTACGTCTTTTTCACTCCCCATGGAAGTCAACATTACAACGGGGACCGCGTCTGCGCTCGGGAGTCTCCTGATGTTTTTTAATAGTTCGAAACCATCCATTCCCGGCATTTTTACATCCAGGATGTACAACGCGTACATACCGTCCTCTTTCGCTGCCTCCAATGCTTGTAACCCATCGGTAAAGTGGTCGACCTGATATTCGGCCTTTTCCAGCCGGTGTTTAACAACCGAGGCGATAAGATCGTCGTCCTCCGCCAAAAAAATGGTATCCGGCCTGGGATCGTGCTGTGCCTCATCAGACAGCACCTGATTTCGACCATTTTCCTTGGCCAAATACAATAATCGGTCGGCCTCGGCGATGAGCTCTTCGGTCAGTTGCTCTTCGCCTGCTGCTGTGATACCTGCAGAGAAGGTGACACTAAATTGTTCATCCTGCGCCGTAAAGGTGTGATCCCGCAGATGATCCAGCGCTTTTTCCAATGCTTTGGCCGCCCCGCTCACATCCGTATCGGGAAAAGCGGCCACGAACTCTTCCCCTCCCCAGCGGGCCAAAATATCGGATTTTCTGAGGGAATCCGAGAGAATCGCAGCGGTCTTTTGCAGAACTTGATCGCCAATATTATGGCCGTACCTGTCGTTCACCGATTTAAAAAGATCAATATCAATAAAGCCCACAGCCAATTGAGATTGTCGTCTGCTGGCAAGTCTGTGCGTCTGTTCGAACATCTCCAGGAATCCCGCCCGATTTGGGAGCCCCGTCAATGGATCTTTATTGGCGGCAACTTTCTGCGCTTCTGCCCGGTGGATTTTATCGGCGACCGCAGCAGTGAGCGCCTCCGGGTCAAACGGCTTTTCAAAGAACGCATCGGCGCCAAGGGCATAACATTCGGATTGTATATGGGGATTACTTTTGGCCGTTGTCACAATTACCGGAATTCCCGCAGTCTTCGGTGTTTCCCGAATCTCTACGAGCAAATTCCGTCCGTCATAATCCGGGAGGATCAGATCCAGGATGACCAGAGAAAAATCGGCATCCCGCAAGAAGGTTTTGGCTTCCTCACCGGTTTGCGCAAATACTATCTCCCGCTGTTCAGACCGGAGCTTTAATTCCAGTAGGTGGACCAGTTCGGGGTCATCCTCCACCACCAGCACTTTCCTCTCAACGTCCTTTTCCCCGGCGGAGATATCCCGGAGGAGTTCCAGTAAGAAGGATAACTCCACCAGGAGATCCTCCTCATCGGCCGTCTCCACACTTCCGGCGGTGGCAGACACCTCCGGAAATCCGTACGTCCCGCCGGAGCCCTTCAGTGAATGTGCGATCCGCCGGATGGTTTGCTCCGCGTCGGAGTCTCCATCACTTAAGGCTTTCCTGGCTGATTCCAGCGCCTCAATGCGGCCTCCGAGTGCGTTCCGGTAATATTCTTTCAGTTCATCCATCGCATTAGTCCTTTCCCTGCCGGTCCCGGGATTTTTATCATCGCATGCATGGAATTAATCTGAGGATTCAAAACGAACAAGCGCTTCACTTATGACTTCATGCAACCGGTTCTGCAAGGTTGCGCTTTTTTTAATAAGCTTTGCAGAGTGTAAATGTAGTTGCTCCAGTTCCGATTGTGAAAGGTCTTTTCCGGTGATAACAATTACCGGGAGGTTAATAAACTGGTCGACCGCCCGCAACTCCTCCAGGAAAGTGAATCCGTCTTTCTCTGGCATCACAATGTCCAGCAGAATTAAATCCACCGGGACCTGTTCCAGGACCCGGAAAGCGTCGTTACCATCGACAGCCGTATGAAGTGATACTGGCTCATCCTGTAAAAAGTCCGCCAGGAGTTCACGCATCCCCGGGTCATCATCGACAATAAGGACCGAGGTCTTCTGAGCTTTTAAATGTTTTCGCAGTAACTGGAGGAGCTGCCTGCGACTGACCGGTTTGTCCAGGAAATCAACCGCTCCAAGCAGGTTCTGCCTGTTTTCGCTGGCAACAATACTGGTGATAACCACCGGAACGTCGCTGAGCCCGGTATCTCTGCGGATCTTCTTTAATACATCAAAACCGCTCATTTGATCCATAATGAGGTCCAGCAGTATCATGTCCGGATGAATTTTCGCAGCAAGTTCCAATCCCTGTGTTCCCGACCCGGCGGAAATAACTTCACAACCGAACTCCTGGACGTAGTGGCTCAACAGGACACGGGAGTCAGTGTCATCATCGATAATGAGCACCACCTGGTCTCCTGCGTTGGTTTCACCAGGCTCAACAGCCACATCAAGATCTGTGCCGATAGCTTGCTCCGGTAGTACGGCTCCAGTCCCTTCTTTTAACCCGCCCAGAGATATGGTGAACGTTGTCCCTTCGCCCACGATACTTTCCACCTCAACCCGGAATCCCAGCAATTCGCATAATGACGAAGTGATCGCCAGGCCGAGTCCGGTTCCCTGATAATTACGGGAGGTCCCGCTTTCAATCTGCTGGAACGCTTGAAAAATTGTATCCAGTTTTTCTTCAGGAATTCCTATCCCGGTATCGCTGACCACCAGCTGCTCCGGCCAGGAATTTTCATCGACCTTTAGTGCGATTTCCACCGTGCCGGTATCGGTAAATTTGATTGCATTTCCAGCCAGGTTGATCAAAATCTGCTTAATTTTCCGGGGATCCGTTTCAATAATCTGCACCGTGTCCGGGAGCGAGGTAACCAGTTCCAAGTCCTCGCTTACCTGCCCGCTTAGTTGGTGGGCGACTTCCAGTATCAGATCTTTAATGTTCACCTGAGATTTGGAAACTGTCATTTTATGCGCTTCAATTTTGGACAGGTCCAGCACATCATTGATTAATTCCAGCAGGTGCGTCCCATTATTTTTGATACGCTCAAGATAGGTCATCTGCTTGTCCGTGAGTGTATCGTCTTTGTTTTTCAACAGGATATTGGAAAATCCGATCACCGAGTTTAAGGGGGTTCGCAGCTCATGGCTCATACTCGCCAGGAATTCACTTTTAATCCGGTTGGCCTCCTCAGCTGCCTCCTTCGCCTCTTTGAGTCGCTGGGTAGTCTTCTTGAGCTGGGTGATATCCTCCTTTATAGCGATATAATGGGTAATATTCCCGTCAGATCCAGTAACCGGAGTAATGGTTGCAGCTTCCCAGAACTTCTCACCGTTCTTCTTTTCATTGATAAATTCACCACGCCATGTGCCGCCGTTTTTCAGTGCCTCCCAGAGTTCCTCATAGACCGATTCCGGAGTCTCACCCGATTTCAAAATGCTCGGATTTTTTCCCCGCACCTCCTCGAAAGTGTAGCCGGTCAGCTTTGTAAATGCCGGGTTCACATATTCGATTCTGGCTTCGGTATCTGTAATCAGGACCACGCTGATACTCTGCTCAATTGCACGGGAAAATTTACGCGCGTCTTCTTCCATATGCCGCTGACTGGTCAGGTCCCGAAGCGCGGTCACCCGGATCTGCTGATCCCGGTATTCCATGTATTTTTCATGGACTTCCAGTGGAAATTCATCCCCGTCAGCCCTGACCGCCTTTACTTCATACGGCTCCTCATACCTGTTGGTAATGTTTTCCCTGACTTTATCCCGATCACCCGGGGCAATCAAATCGGGGATTGCCTTCCCCACAATCTCTTCCAGGTTCATTCCGAAAATGGTGCATACATTTTGGTTGGCGTCGATTATGAGGTCGTCCTCGCTAAAGACGATCCCCTCAAATGCAGCATCTGACATTGCCCTGGCCCGGGTTTCGCTTTTCCGTAGTTCTGTTACGGTTTCAGCAAGTTTCTCTTTATGGTACTCTTCGGCGAAGGTGCTGGAATACAGTCGCGTAAGCCCCTTAACGCGCAAGTGGTGCAGCAATACGGACAGCAACACACCGGAGGCCAACGCAAAAGCATAATGCGTCACTTCAGGAGACGCCGGGATAAGTTGGATGACCGCTCCCCAAGAGACGACAGTCACAAACAATATGCTGTAGTACCATCCCGTGGCCAACAAAAAGAACCCCTGGCCTATCAGGATTATAACGATGTTGGTGGTCTGCTTTACGTCTTCTAACAAGACAAGGTGAAAGAGGGTATTTATGAGCAGTAAAATAATTATGCCCGCTCCAATCAGATATGCACCCGTTGCGGATAAGTCCGAATATTGAACCTGCCACGCAGTAAACAGCAATGTTATCGCGGTTATTCCAGCTATAATGGTCATCGGCCAGACGGCATACTCCGGGAGCACGAAGTAATGACTGGCTGTGAAAAGAGCATATAATATGCCTAACCCCAGAGATACCGGCCGCAATGAATTTTTAAACACGTTGTCCAGGGCACCACGAATTCGTGCAGGCTCCGGCTGATATTCGCTGGGAAATTCTTTCTGCATGATCTTATCCTTAAAAGTCTTCCTGCTTCACATTCGAACAATAGGGAGCGTCACAGGGCATCAACGGGAATTATCTCTCACCTGTCATAACTCCAGGAACCTATGAATAACATTAAGTAATTCGTCTTCATCCACAATAGGCTTCGTGATGTATTCATCAAACCCCATTGAAAGAAATTTTTCGCGGTCTCCTGTCATGGCATGTGCTGTCAGTGCGATAGCCGGAATCTCTGCCAACGTATCGGTCGATCGGATATTTTGCAACACCTCGGTTCCATCCATCTCAGGGAGCGAGATGTCTAAAAGTATCAGATCCGGGGGATGAGCAGCGATACCTTCCAGGGCTTCCTTACCGTTTTCATACTCGTCGATATTGTAATCATCTTCCAGAATAGCACACACCAGGAGTCGGTTGTCGGGGTTGTCTTCGACTAATGCGATTCGGTTCATTTGGCCGTTCCTCCTTTGTAAACCTCAATTTCATCCATAACCTTTCTGAATTCTTCGCGTAACGATTGCACATGATTCTGGACCTTTTCCGGGGCCCAGTCCTCGGCTTCTGCTTCCCCTTCTGCCGCTAACTTCTGGAGGCGGGTTGCGCCAACATTTCCCGCACTGGATTTGATGGAGTGGAATCCGCGGATAATCTGTTGTGTCTCCGAAGACTCCACGCCTTCTGAAATTTCCCGGCACCGGTTTTCCACATTCTCCCGGAAGAGCGCTGTCATCTTGTTGACGAGATTGTCTCCTCCAATAGAATGCAGCCGGTCCAGTGCGATCTTATCGACTACCAATCCTCACTCCCCGGTTGTGGGATAAAAAATAATATAATGCATGGAACATCAGACGGTTAGAAGAAAATACGGGATGGCAGGACGAAAAACAGCCACCGCCTTGGTCCAATGAATATTAACCCCAGGCGGTGGCTGCCGGATATTATACCCGGAAAGGTTGGTTCATTATCTCTGAACCCAAACAGAAGCAGTATCCGTTGAGACCGCGGTAAACAATCCCAATCCACCTGAGATGTTGTACTTCGGTTCCTCAAATGTATCTGTCTGGTTCATCGAGGTGAGCACGTCCAGATATTCCTGTTCAACGGCGTACAGCGTCAATTGATATTCGCCATACCATGAGAACATGAACCAGGGCAGATCCGCGGAGGTACCCATCACGCCATCCATTCCGTGGCCGGAAACCGGTGAAAAGGCAACCAGCGTATCGCCGTCGAACTGGGCGAGCTGAAAGTCAATGATGGCTGGCTCCTGGAAATCCACCAGGCGCTGGCTGTACGGCGACTTCGGACGGGGCGTTGCGACTGTGGTTATCCAGTAACCCTCAGAGCCCTCACCACCGGTCCACTCCAGACTGAATTTCTGCCCCAGATCCAGAAACGTCAGTGTATCAGCCGGTAAATGGGTGATCTCGATCGGCGCCGGGGCGGTCGTTGTCGCCAGTAATTCGTGGTCTCCATACTCAACATTCAGGGTATAGGTCATCCCCGGCTGCACTCTGACCGACCTGTCGGGCAGATAGTAGACGCCTTTGGCGTGACTATATTCGGACAACTGATAGACGTTTTCGTCATCGGAAATCGTGACATCAGCACCGGAGACCGCCGCGTCGTCAGCATTATAGCGGGCTTTGATATCGAAGGTCCGGGTTAATCGTATCGAATCGATGGGCTGTCCAGTGAACAGATAGGCGCTCACAACTAATTCTTCCTGGTAATCCGGCTCCATGGAATTCTCGGAGCAGGCCGTCCACATCAGCGTCAGTGTTAATATCAATATGATTGTGCGTTTCATTGTTAATTCCTCCTCAGATTAGAATGAAAACTCTATACCGGCGGTTGGCAGGATCGGCAGCATCCGGACTTCAGACACTTCGGCTGTGCCGTCCGCCATGAAATTCACGTTTTTGTGCCAGAGATTCCGCCGGTTGTAGGCATTAAAAATTTGCAGGTACCAGCTCCAGCTTTCGAGCATCACACTTTCGGGCAACTGTTTTGTATATCGGACACCCATGTCCAGACGATGATAGTGCGGCATCCGGGCGTTGTTGCGCTCGCCGCCGATGACGAAGGATGTTTCATCCTCCGGGAATTGCAGCTGATAATGTCCCATCGGACGCGTGTATCCCTGGCCGGTGCCGTATGTCCAGGCGAAGTTGGCTGACCACCGTTCATTAATGCGATATGCCCCCACTGTTTTAATGCTGTGTCGACGGTCGAACCGCGGATAGTAGGTCTTCCCGTCGTTGACCGCGTCGAATGTCCGCTTGGTCCATCCCAGGGAATAACTGACCCAGCCGGTGAAATCGCCGGTTTTCTTCTCCAGGTTGAAATCGGCGCCGTACGCCCAGCCTCGCCCGGAATGGAACAGGTCTTCGCCCTTGTACACCCGCGTCGCCTGGGTATTAAATTGGTAGAGTTGTGGCATATCCTTGTAATAGCCTTCGATGGTGCCAGTCAGGTCACCGGGCAGATCCATCTCCACGCCGGCCACGTAATGGGTTGCGCTGGCCGG
Source organism: Candidatus Neomarinimicrobiota bacterium (assembly GCA_021734025.1). NCBI lineage: Bacteria > Pseudomonadati > Fidelibacterota > Fidelibacterota bacterium. The sequence goes on along the minus strand of JAIPJS010000014.1, from coordinate 38,590 downwards.
GGCGATGCTGTTATCGCTGGGAAACCAGACATCCATGAACGACATGGCGTCGTTGCCCATCGGCACGATATTCACGAACTGGTAATACTGTCCGTATGCGGTTTTCAGGCGAACCTTGTCCGTCAGCATGAATTGTACGGCTAACCGCGGAGAGATTTTCCAGTTTGGATCGCCGATGTAGGATGAATCTTCCATGGTATTTTCAAATCCGGTGGGCGAGTAATTTGTGACTCGGACCCCTGGCTGGATGTTTAACCGCGGCGTCGCTTTCCACTCGTCCTGCAGATACATTGCAAACGACGAGCTTCCGGAACTTAACACCATCCGCTGCTGTTCAAACCTGGCGTCGTATTTCGATTCCAGCATCTTGTACTCGAAGCCGAGTTTGACACCGTGGTCATTCCCCGGAAAATATTCCAGGTCGCCCTGCATGGTAAAATCCTCGATGTCATTGAAGATCTGTCCGGTCATCAGCGCGTCATCGCGATCTAACGCCGAACCGTACGCGCTCCGGGAGAGGTAAAAATTCGAGAACAGTTTATCGCTGAAGACATGCGTCCACCGCGCATTGACCGCCCGGTTTCCCCAGTTGATATTAAAGGCAAAGGGATCAAGCGAGAAATTCATGTTGTCGCTGCCCTGGTAGAACGTGAGCACCAGTTTATCCTGGTGACTGAAATCCTGGTAGATTTTCAGATGCATATCGTAGAAATAATAATCCGGGATCATTTCCAGTTGCTGTTTGGCTTCACCGCTGACGCCTTGTTCGGTGGCATTCAACATATAATCCACATACGTGCGCCGTCCCGAGAAAAACCATGCGCCATTGGCCAGGGGGCCTTGAAGCGATGTTTTGGCGCTGACTAACCCTAGCGATGTTTTCCCCTCGAAGGATTTTTGATTGCCGTCCTTATTCGTGACATCCAGCACCGACGAAAGACGGCCGCCGTATTTCGCCGAGAATCCGCTGCGGACGAATTTCACATCTTTTATCGCATCAACATCGAACGTACTGAACAGCCCAAAGAGATGATTTGCGTTGTAGACCTCGGAGCCGTCCAGCAGCACCAGATTTTGGTCCGGAGTGCCACCTCGGACGTAAATACCGCTGGAAAACTCGGAACTGGTGAGCACGCCCGGCATCATCTGGATTGTTCGCATCAAGTCGGCTTCTGCCATGACTGGCGCGGTTTTGAGCGTACGGGGTGAAACGTGAATGGTACCAGTCTCAACGAGTTCAATATCCTCTTCCCGTTCAGCCTCCACCACCACCGCTTCACTCTGGAGTGCTTTGGGAGTGAGTCCCAGGTTTACGACGCGCCTTTCATTTATCTTCAGGTTTAGCGACAACTCCCTGCGTTCGTATCCCATGTAGGTACACACCAGGGAAACTTCCCCTGCCGGAATATTATTGATGATGTAGTATCCCTGATTGTTGGTCATGGCACCCAGCTGCGTATCCTTGATGTACACATTTGCAGCGATGAGCGTCTCTTCATTCGTAGCATCTTTGATGAATCCGCTAATAGTTCCCGCCGTCACGCTTCCGGCGAACACCAATAGCACCGTAAAAATCATCATTTTGAGTTTTGTGATGTGCATGAGATCTCCTTTGTTCAGTTTCATTAATTCGCCGGTTCTTCGACTTCCACCGAATTCAAATCAAGGTTGAGGTCGTGGATACGCTTCAGCAATCCGTGCAATTCTGTCCGGTCTCTGGTGGTGCCTGTGAGTTCTGTCTTATCGCCGGTCAAAACAATTTCCACATCCTCGAACCATTCCTGTCTGCGTTCATCCAGTTTGCCATCCAGGATAATCCGAAATTTCCGCTGTTCTGTCCTGTGTGTTCCGTCATCTGTATTCATTGTAGATCCTTTTGTTATCTGTTCGGGACCAATCTATGGAAAGGGCCGGGTGAGAAACATCACCCGGACCGGGTGAAATTCGGGGAATTGAGGTGAAATTATGGGGTGAGGAGGGGAAAAATACACAGGACATCCCAACCGGACTCTGATGTATAGGAGGAAGTCAAGGGATCTCGTAATTCTCTTGGGGGAGGTTGCACCCGAGATCCCTCCGCTCGCTATCGCTCGGCAGGGATGACTCTTTTGTAGCCCGCTTGCATACGTTCTGCAATGCAGTCATCCTGAGCGATCCCGCCCTGGCGGGAGAGCCGTCCCACCGGGATCCCTTCGGGGAAGGATCTCGTCATCTTAACTCCGGAGTATCACTCGCGACTCCATTCATCCGGCAGCCGCCGGATTCGGCCGGAATGCCCCTGAATGCCCCTAATTTTTTTCTAGTTGCTGGAAACGATCAAATCGGCATTTTATTAAAGCAAACAGCCGGCCTGGACTCCTTGTGCCTTTCTAATCCAAAAACCCCAACTGGCGTGCCTTTTCTATGGCCTCGGTCTTACTGCTGACCTCAAGTTTGCCATACAGGTTTTTCAGATGGGTTTTTACTGTATTGAGGGAGACAAACATACTGTCGGCGATTTCCTGGTAGGTGTTGTTTTCACCAAGATATGATAGCACCTCCTGTTCCCGTTCGGTCAGCGGGCTGATGAGATCCTGTTTAAATCCGGGAATGATGGATTGTGCGGTATCATTTCTGATTTTACCGAGGATTAACCGTGCAACTTCCCTGGCATCCCCGGACGGTGTATTACTCTCGATATATGCAGACAGAATTTTTTTCATCTGCGGACTAATTTCCAGGAAGGGGCGAATCTCCTCCCGGTTCGCCGCACGCACCAAAGATTGCTCCAGTATTTTGAATGCGTCGGATAAATTTCCGGCGATGTATTCGACCGCGGCCTCGTAGATGTTAAGAACGAGCAGGCTTCCCTTCCGAGCCTTCACTTCTGCTGTTCCTTTTAACTGCTCTATCAATGGTCGCGCCTGTTCACTTTCTTTCCGATGCAACGCGCTCCGAATTATAAGGAACCCCTGTTTCTCCTGTATCGGAGTAAACACCTCATCCGGTACGTAATTTACGGATTGGAGCTCTGCTGCTACCTTGTCAAATTTATCTGCGGCTGCCTGTACCGACAGTTGATCAGTCTGCAAATCCGCCGCATAAATTCCGATTGTACTCTCTCTGGAAACTCTGGCAGCATTGGCTTCATGAGTTTTTGCCCCCGGATGATCATCTTTTACATAGTGGCATTTTGCGAGTTGAAAATGTGCATGATATTCAACATAGGGATCGTCACCCCGACGCGACTGAGCCACGGCAGTTTCCAGTGCCGTGATCGATTTCCCGATATCGTTTCTCTGGTATTCAGCTATTCCAAGTGCCAGGTGCAAATAACATGCAGCAGGAATTTCACTGATACCCAACTCCTTTAACCGGTCAATATATTCGTGTGCGCGGGTTGCAGCTATTGCCGGGCCTTCCAGCTGAATCAACAGATTACAAATATGCCCCATTGCCGAGAGTCTTAAATAGTAATTTCCGGACTCCGGGAGTTCCCTTAAGAGCTGTTCTAGCAGATGAATAGGTTTTTCGACTTCACCGAAGTACATATAGGCGCGGGCCAGATTGTAAAGCAGCGTACTTCGGAATACGGTCTGCCCCTCGGGGAATGATGTTAACAATTGTTCACTCAAACTGATGGAGGCCTGAACCTTCCCGGTCACTCTTTGCCAGAAGGTCTGAAGGATCTGTGTGAAAAACTCCACACGTTGCTTCCGGGAATCGGAATATTGGCACTCCTGAGAGTGGATTGCCTGTACGGTTTCTTGTATGGTATTGTCCAGATTCTCAGTCTGATAACTCAATAGTTGCATCCATGCCCGGCCAAGTAAAATCATCGGATATTTCCGAAGTTCATCTTCCGGTAATCGGTTCACCCACTGTCGGAACTCCGAATGCCGGCTCTCCTGGATCAGTTGCTCACTGTAATCATCTAAAAGGCGGATTGCCCGGCCGGAGTCTTCCATTTGGAACGCGTGGGACATTGCATCATCGGGATAGCCCTGCTCATCAAACCACTCACTGGCTCTCCTGTGTAAAGTATCGATTTCGATGTGTAGAGCATGGTTGAGCCGGAACCGGAGGAGGTCGCCGAACAGGTGATGATATCGGTACCACTGCCCCGATTCGTCCAGTGGCACTAAAAACAGGTTTTGCTCATTCAGGGTAGTTAACAACGCTTCAGCATTTTTGTCACCAGTGACAACACCACACAATTCAGCATTAAACCGCTGTAAAATTGATGTCTGCAGGAGAAACTGTTGCTGCTCATCAGGTAATTGTTCCAGCACCTCTTCTATGAGATAATCCAGGACGTATCCTGTTTCACCGGAAAACGATTCCAGGAATGCGGTTTTATCCTCTGTCTGCTGAAGGGATAATGACGCCAACTGCAGTCCGGCAGCCCAGCCCTCGGTCTTCCGGTTCAGCGTTTCGATACTTTCGTCGGGTAATTCCATTCCCAGCACCTGGTTCAGGAGCATGTCGGTTTCATCTCTGGTAAACCGGAGATCCTGTTCCCGGATTTCGGCGACTGTTCCCCTGGCCCGATACCTGGCTACCGGAAATGCTGGATCAACTCTGGTGATGAGCACAAGGCGGAGCGTGTGCGGTAACTGGTCGATGAAAAAGCGCATTGCCTCATGGATTTCCGGTTCATCGATGGTGTGATAATCATCCAGGACCAGCGTCCCGGGTTCATCCATTTCCCAGAGATCGTTGATGACCGGGGTCAGGAGTGTTTCAGCTGAAGGCAGAGATTCACCTTCCAACATAGCAAGTGTGGATGTTCCCAGGGAAGGCAGAACCTGTTGAAGCGAGGCCACCAGATATCTCAGGAAGCGTCTGAGGTTATTATCCTGATCGTCCAGAGAGAGCCATGCATAATTCGGTTCTGATTCCTCCAGCCAGGCCCGGACACAGGTACTTTTTCCGAACCCTGCCGGCGCCGTGATGAGTGCCAGGCGATATGAGTGTTCCGAGAGCATCTCAATGAGACGCTGACGATTGAGGATCTCCGGACGGAGCGGCGGCGGATGCAGTTTGGTCCGGAGAATTCCCTGCAGAACTCCATCGGGCAGGTGAGAATTTGGGGTCATGTCAAATGGGCATTTGTGGTTAAAGTAGCACTTTCAGCTCATAAATAAATAGTCTGTAACTCTAATTATTGGGACAGTAAAGGGACCACCTGCCTATCAAAGTGTAATCACCTTCTCCGCCTTCCATTGGGCAGTGATAATGTCTGGCATCCCCCCAATGATCCCGACACCGATTTTATCAAGTAGTCCATGATATTTCAGGCAGGTGTTGCAAAGTACTAAATCCACCCCTTTCTGTTCCAGGGATTTCAGAACATCCAGGACTGGCGAACCTTCCGTGACCAGCTTCACGCCATCCGCATAAAAACAGATCGCCCCGGGGAGCACATCGTTGTCATTCAATAAGGAGAGATAGGTATTGATCAAGATATAGCGAAGTTCGGCGTCACCGGTGCCCATGCCCTCATTCGTAATCATAATCAGAGTGGAGTCACTTTGCGGGAGTTCCATGGTTTGTTCCTTTCATTGGAGTAATTAAAGCGCTGAGACCAAGTTTCTTTATGAAGTGCTCTATATGCCACCTCGCTTAATAGAAAATCGGATTTAAGAATACTCGTCAGACAAATAATTTAATTTCACTTGCATGAGAAGCCAAGCGGATGTGACAAATACTTTGCCGAAACAGTATTTTTTGCACAGGAGAGGTCTATTAATCCCTTGATTCCGGGAATCATATGGCAGACTTTCTACACTGATTATTCTTTTGCCTTCTAACAGGGGAACAACTGTCACCATTGTGAAATATCCAGAGAATTTTAAACCCGTTAATCTTGTCTGGTGTCTGGTCAATTATAGTGTTGAATCCTGCCACGGTTTCGAATCAGTCAACCATTCCGGATAGCATAATCATCTGAGAGGAATTCCCATTCAGCGAAAGTTGCGGAATCTCATACAATACATTTTCATGTTAGCTCTGATGGTTTATGCGAGTGAAATTACGGGCCAGCAATCAATCCGGATCAACGAATTCGTCGCGTCAAATTCCGCTACTCTCGCCGATGCAGATGGCGATTATTCGGACTGGCTGGAAATCTATAATCCCACATCGGAGCCCGTCGATTTATCAGGATGGTCTCTGACTGATGACGAAGCAGATTCTACGCTGTGGACTTTTCCCCCTGCCCAACTCAGCGCCGGGGAATACATGGTGGTCTATGCGTCCGGGAAAAATTTTCGGGATCTGGTTTTTCCTCTCCATACCAATTTTAAAATTGATGCCGATGGTGAATACCTGGCTCTGTATGATGCAGACGGTACCGTTGTGACCAGTTTCACCACATTTCCGAAGCTCCCGCCGGATGTGGCATATTGTTACAACGATGGTAATTACGCTTTATCGACCACCCCGACGCCGGGAGCAAAAAATATTATTACTGGCGATCTAAACGTTACTCCACCGGTGTTCAGTCGCAAGCATGGAATTTATGATGCCCTCATTGAAGTTGAAATCACTTCCGCAAACGAAAGCGTCCAAATTTATTATACCACGGACGGTCGTTCACCATCTGCCGGAAACAGCAATATCTACTCCGGCCCTATCAATATTCAGACGACTACGGTGCTCAGGGCAGTTGCGGTGGATGGTGAGTTCTCAAGTGCGGTGACTACCGCCACGTATCTGTTCCCTGATGATGTGCTTACACAGCCGAATGCCCCTAAAGGGTATCCTGAAAAATGGGGGAGTTACATCGATATAGACGGGGAGGCGACCGCAGATTACGGAATGGACCCGGAAGTAGTGCATAATCCGGGGTATTCCGGGCAGATGAACGAGGCCTTGCTTTCGATTCCGACCCTTTCCATCGTTACTAACAAAAATTACCTCTTCTCGCATAGTACGGATCCTGATACCGGTGGTATCTACATTTATACAGCGGCTCCCGGCGCGCCGTTAGGGACGGACTGGGAACGTCCGGCCTCTGTGGAATTCTTCAATAGCCAGGACGGCCTGGATTTCCAAGAAGATTGCGGAATCAAAATCCATGGCGGGCACAGCCGTCGTCCCGAGAAGAGTCCCAAGCATTCGTTTCGGCTGCCGTTTAAGGACGAATACGGGAAAACAAAACTCAACTATCCGCTATTCGGTGAGGAGGCGGAAACCTCTCTGAACCAAGTGGTGCTCCGTGGTACGTTCGGCAATTCCTGGCTTCATTGGAACACGAACGAAAGGGAACGCGGTACGCTGCTTCGGGATCCCTGGGCAAAGGATACTCAATTGGATATGGGACATCCAGCTGCCCACGGAAGATTTGTACATCTCTACCTCAATGGGATCTATTGGGGAGTTTATAATGCTACAGAACGGGTGGACGAGGAATTTGCAGAAGAGTATCTCGGTGGGGACGAAGTAGAGTATGATCTCATTAAAGATTACGGCGAGGTCGCCGAGGGACGGAAAGATGCCTGGGACGAACTTATCGCTTTGGCCGGGAAAGACGTATCCGATGATGCAAATTATTATCGGATACTGGGAAAAAATGCGGATGGTACAGATAATCCTGAGTACGAATCTTATCTGGATATCGAAAATTTTATCGACTATATGATTATCCATTTTTACGCTGGAAATGTGGATTGGGACCATCACAACTGGATCGCAGCGAGAAACCGGGTGAATCCCGGTGCCGGATTTAAATTTTTCAGCTGGGATTCTGAACGCATATTCGAAAACGTGAATACGAATATCCTGAGTGAGGACAACCATGACAGACCCAGCGGCATTTTTCAGGATCTTACCGACAGTGAGATATTTCTTCGATTATTTGCCGACCGGGTGCAGGAACATTTATATAGTGACGGAGCATTAACCAACGAAGCCGTCTCCCAAAGGCTCCAGGACAGAGCTAACGAAATCGAGATAGCGATTATTGCCGAATCAGCACGATGGGGCGATTATCGCAGGGATGTCCATCGCTGGGCAAACAGCCCGTTCGAGCTCTATACCAAAGTGTATTGGAACAGAGAATTGGCCCGACTGACAGAGGATTACTTCCCGGAGCGTGGTGACATTTTTATTGACCAGCTTCGGGATGCGAACCTGTTCCCTGCCTTCGATGCTCCCGTTCTCTTGATTAACGGACGCCAGATTTCCGGAAATAAAATCCACGCTGGTGATACGTTATCACTGTCATCACCCAATGGAACAATGTACTATACGCTGGATGGCACTGACCCGGCAGCCGGTGATGGAATCGCCTCTACCGCCATAGAATACTCAACGCCGATCAAATTGTATCACACTACCCCGGTTAAGGCCAGGCTCTACTATAGAAATGAATGGAGTGCACTGACACAACGGGTACTCGTCCTCCCGGGTGATCAAAAAAAACTGAAAATTACAGAAATCCACTATCACCCACTTCAGCAGGACACCATAGATGACAAATATTTCGAATTCCTCGAACTGAAAAACACCGATACCACCTCCCTCAGTTTAGCCGGTAACAGATTTATTGAAGGCGTCTCTTATACGTTTTCCGGGGAATCCGTAATCCCTCCCGGCGAATTCCTTGTGCTCGCTTCGGCGCCCCCGCACTTCAATCAACGTTACGGGGTCTCTCCACACGATAAATTTACTGGTGCGATAGATAATTCAGGTGAGAGAATTGTGATGGTGGATGCAGAGGGAGATACCCTCATCAATATTCGATACGATGACAGCGATCCCTGGCCGGTGACTCCTGATGGAGCTGGGCATTCCCTCGTCTCGTACACACGGGATCCTGTTGGTGATCAAAACGATCCCCGGAGATGGCGGGCCTCTGCATCCATTCACGGCTCTCCGGGAACAGATGATGAAGTCAGCACAGGAATCAATGGTCCTACACCTACTGAGCCCTCACAGTTCACGCTCTACCAGAATTACCCGAACCCGTTCAATCCGGAAACCCGAATCCGGTATTACCTAAAGGATAGGAAGGCAGTGAATATTACGGTGTACGATTTGCGGGGAAACGAAATTACTATCCTGGTGGATGAGGTTCAGTCACCGGGTCAATATCATGTAACTTTTGATGCAACCAGATTAGCCAGTGGTATCTATTTTTACAAACTAACATCCGGACATTTATCCCAGATGAAAAAGATGATTATACTGAAATAATCAAGTTATCCCCGGGAATATCTCATAGACTGGGAAGCCACCATAGATTAGCGCTGGCATTCGACTATGGTCTGCCAGCGCTAATTCCCATATCCGTTAAGATGTATACGCTTTCTTCAGTATTTCAGCGACTTCCGGCCGGGTAAACTCCTCCGGCAGGTCTTCGCCGTTGCTCAGTTTTTCGCGGACTTTTGTCCCGCTGAGAAACACCCGATCTTTTCCCGAATGTGGACATGTCTTGTCAGAGGCCATCTGCTGGCACTTTCTGCAGTAGAAGGCATGTTCGAAGAACATCGGTGTAATCCCGATTTCGGACGGCTCAAACTCACCAAAGATGAGTTGGGCGTCGTAGGTTCCGTAATAGTCGCCGACACCGGCGTGATCTCTGCCGACGATAAAATGAGTGCAGCCGTAATTCTTCCGTACCAGCGCATGGAAGATGGCTTCCCTGGGGCCGGCATAACGCATAGCCGCCGGAAACACGCTGATCTGGGAGCGATCTTGTGGATAATATTCCCCCAGGATCGTTTCGTAACACTCCATCCGGACACTCGCCGGAACATCGTCGCTCTTGGTTTCACCAACCAGTGGATGCACCAGCAATCCATCCACCAATTCCAATGCACATTTCTGGAGGTATTCGTGAGCACGGTGGATAGGATTTCGGGTTTGAAAGGCTACGACGGAATTCCACCCGCGTTCGGTGAACAGTTCCCGTAATTCGGCAGGAGTATGACGATGATGCTGAAACGTCTCATGGTCGATTTTTTCGAACAGTGTAATGTCACCGCCGACCAGAAAATCACCCTGATCATACAGCGCCTGGACTCCCGGATGGTCCCGGTGAGTCGTCCGGAACACGTTGGCCGCTTCCCGTTCCTTGTCGTAGGAATAAATATCTTCAATGGATATACTGCCAACAGTCGCACCAGTCGATTCGTCAACCAAGGCGGCCTCCGATTCCCCGCCAAGTTCCTCTTTCTTCTCTTCGGTCACCGAAAGTGTAATCGGCAGCGACCAGACGTCGCCAGACTTCAGCCGCATAGACTCCACAACACTTTCGTAATCCTCCTGATCCATAAAACCGGTCAAAGGACTCATGGCACCGATGGAAATCATGTCCAGATCCGCCATTTCTCTGGCATCCAACAGGATCTGCGGTAGCGATTTTGCCCGCTCCCTTTCGTTATCGGCCTCACCGGCTGGCATTACCCGGTTGACCAGGGTTCCACCGTGGGGGGCAATTGTTTGTACGCTCACAAATACTCCTTTCGTTTGTTAATTAAACCACGTTTTTCAAAAAGACCTTTAAGGTACAATGCCCTGAAGATGCAATCAACTTATGATTGGGAAACCGGGTATGTTTTAGGGGGGTGTGAGTTCAAGCCTGAACCCATCCTCTACTTCCGCTTAAAGTTCCGGTAAAGCCGGATTTAAACGGGAGAATTTTATACAAATAATGAACTACCCCGAGGCAGAGACCTCGGGGAATTCTTTGATTAAAAATTAAAGCCCCTCTCTTCAGTTGAAGAGAGGGGCTGGGGTAAGGTCTATTTTTCCAAAGAAAAAAGACTTACCGCGAAGCGTTCCAGATCTTTTCGTCGGGATAGATAGTACTTCGGACAATCCAGGCATATCGGAATCCCATCTGCTTGGCAACCTGGAGGAGCGCTTCCGCCTCGTTTCGGGACTGACAATTCCCCACCCGGACTTTATAATTGGGTGAGTCGTAAATCAGGTACGCTTTCGCTTGCGCCTCAAACTGATCCCGGACATCAGATAGCAGACTGTCAGCTTCTTGGTAATTTGGCGTTGCCACCAGCTGAACCCGGTACCCACCACTTTGCTCGGCATGTTGTTCCTCCTGTGATGGAAGCGGTAACCTCTCTTCCTGCATCTGCCGCAAACTCTCCTGACGCGATTCTTCCTGAAAAAATGTATCGCTCGGTTCATTAAGTTTCAGCGGGTCGAAAGACTCATCATATTGATTGCCGGATTCACTCTGGGCTGTTACCGCCGTAGCAGTCAATAGGAATAATCCGAAAACTGCGATTGTTGAAATAATACGTGTTTTCATAAGAGGATAACATACTCCATAGATTTAAATAATTCCAACAGCATTTGCCTGGATCCAGCCCTCTTTCCCATCGAGCAGCCGAATCTTGTACCATTGATTTTGCCTGTCTTCGACTTCGACCCGACTCCCTTCATGTAACACAAAGACCTCGGTACTCAGTTGTTGGGGAGCAGAGTGGGCATTCACCGTCTCCTGCACAATAATGCCGTACTGTTCCTGTTTTGCCTCCAGTGTTCTGGAAATTAACAATGGTACTACCAGCAACAAGAGCATAGTCCAGACTGCCATTAATCCGGTTAAAATTCGTTGAAGCCGGGGGATTTGTATTATCCACCAACCCGCAAATATCAAGCTACCGGTGAAAAGCAGAACCCCGGTAAGCCAGCCTAGTTCATTCAGGCTCATCCAGTATTTAATCCCGTTAAATATCCGCATAAAGAATGAATTGCCCGGAGGTTCAATCCGATCCTGAATCCGGGCTTTGGCGATCTTCAGATTGTACTGGATATCCGCATCTCTGGGATGCAGTTTTTTTGCCTTTTCGTAATGCAGAATGGCTTCACCCAGTTCGCCATCACGAAAGTAGGCGTTCCCCAGATTATAATGCAACGCAGCCGACTCCATATCTTGTCGCAATACCTGCTCGTAAGCGTCGATTGCCTCGCCGTATTTCCCGGTATCATACAATTCCACGCCCCGGACAAACAGGCTGTCGGGATGTTCCTGTGTCATGCCACATAACGGCAGCAGTACTAATCCAATGATGTAAAACGCTTGCCTCACCTTATAAATACCCGTTCAGTGTCTTCACTAGTGATTTTGCCTGGTCGGCCATTGAATCTTCTTCGGCGTTCCCGGCCTTTGCCGGGGCAAACCGACCTGCATCGCATTGGTTGAGAAAGGCTTCCACTTGCTGAATTGTGCCGGCGGGCACCTGATTCTGCTGGAGGACGGCTTTCACATCCTCAGTATTCAATGCATTCTCGGCAATATTATTTTTATCTCCGATGAATCCGAGTACCGACTTGGCCAGCTGGCTGAAATATTCCGGGTCGCCCTTATTCGACTGAGCCTGCTTAATATGTTCCTGTGCATGTTTCATGGCATTCTTCCGGCGCAGATACGCGGTATCCTGCCCCCACTCTTCGTACCAGTAGCGGTATCCCACACTCCCGCCAATAATGAATATCGAAAGGATCAATAAACCATAATATTTCCAGGTTGAATAGTACGATGAATCAGCCTGTCTGAACTGTCCCGAATTCGGTTTCAGATACCGGATATCCATATTCAATAATTTTACTTCCTCCCGGGAATACCCAGTACCAGTTACCCGTTGCGGTTGATCCAGCGGCACCACCCGGACAGTTTTTGCGCCACTCTGCAGGGTTGTATATCTTTTTGTTTTTGGATTGAAATAGCTAAACTGAACACTTGGAAGTGAAATTTCTCCCTCTCGCCTGGGAATAAAGACATACTGATATGCAACTTCGCCCCGGAGTTTCTCGCTTTCCACCCGATTAGACTTTTCCACTTCCGGGTCAAACATATCCAGGCCTTCCGGTACCTCAAGCGACGGTACTGTAATGGTTGGAATGTTTCCAACGCCGGAAACCGTCACATTTAGTCCGACTGCCTCATCCACTTTCACAACGTTGGTATCCAGCGATGACGTCAGGCGAAACTCCCCGACGGCTCCGGTGAAGGACGCCGGTTTTCCCTCCCCCGGCAGCGGCTGTACATCAATGGTGAGTGCATTCCCGACCAGCCGTTTCGTGGCACTGCGTCCGAAGGGCGATCGGAAGAAATTGTCGAATGCGCTCCGGCTTCGGCTCGTCTGGATTTCCACAGTTACCGGCATGGGTTCGATAGTCAGTTGACCGGACTTGGTCGGGAAATACGCCACTTTTTTGATGATCGCCTTGTTGTAGCGGACTCCGTTCACAACCTCCTGCGTTAGGCGCGGATTGCTTGGCGTAGCGATATCTTCCTTCCAGAACCCCACCGCATCAGGCAGGCCTTCGATACTGTAGTTCCGGACGGAGACTCTCGTATAGAGCCGATACGTTACCGTGATCTGCTCGCCGGGATACGCGGTGGTTTTGTCAGCAGTGGCCTCGATGAATATTGCATCCTGCTCTCCGCTCGATGACGTCTGGTTGCTTTGTTGGTCTTGCGACGACTGCCCCTGTGCTTGATTCCGCGCAGAGGTACTCACATGAATTGTAATTGGGTCTGTAGTATACGTCTGGCCGTCATAATTAATGGTGAGCGGGCCGATCTGGTGATCGCCTTGTTCAAGCGGTGCGATGGTATAGATAATCTTTTTTGAGGAAAATGATTCACCGTTAATCCACTGAAAATTGCTGCTTTTAGCCGGACCGGAAATAATGGAGAACTTATCCAGAGAAAGTTTAAAATTCGGAAATTGATCCGCATTTTCCAGCACGATTTCCAGCTGAATCTGCTCGTTCATGGTTATGTCGTTCTGATCCACCGATACCGAAACGCGAACATCGTCAGCTGCAGAAATCGGCGAAGTCGCCAAAAAAATCAGGCATGTTATCCCAATGATGGTTCTGAGGGCGTTCACCAATCCTTCTCCGTCTCCACGTCCTTCAGTTTTTTCCTGATCTGTTCCTTCATCACCTTATCCTGATTGATCCGCAACGCATTCAGAATTTGAGCAGCCTCTTCCCTATCCAGTTTCTCCCGCTCGGTTTCTTGTGCACTTTGTGGCTGCTGTTGTTGCTGTTCGCCTTGTTGTGAGTCGCGTTGTTCTGATTGATTCGCCTGCTGCTCTCGGTGTTGCTGCTGATTTTGTTGTTCCTGGAGCTGTTGTTGATCACGTTGCTGTTGATTTTGGGAACCTTGTTGATCCTGATTTTGTTGGTTCTGTTGATCCTGCTGCTTATTTTTATCCTGTTGCTGCTGATTCTGTTGCTGGTTTTGCTGTTGCTTTTGCTGCTGCTGTAACTTTCTGTTTACAAACTCCAGATTGTATTTCGTATCCATGTCGCCCGGATTGAGTTCAAGAGACCGGCGGTAAAACGCCGCACTCTCCTGCAGTTTCCCGGCGTTGGCCAGTGCATTGCCGAGATTGTACATTACCTGGGATTTCGCTTCTTCATCCTCGACAACAAGCGACTGCTCAAACGCCTTCACGGCCTCTTCCGGATTTCCGGCTTTGTAATAGGCGTTCCCCAGGTTATAGGCAGCCTGTGGGAGGTCCTCATCCTCAAGTAATCGCTGGTAATAGTCGATTGCTTCCTGATAATTCCCGGATTCGTAAGCCCGGGTACCTTCGGATTCCGCGTGAACCATCTGCCCGATTACTAGTAAAACCCCCGCAATCAGACCGATGATAAATTTATGAAAAATGTGAAACATGCCTTTACACTGTTTTCTTGCTTTTCTTTTTTGTTTCCGAAGTCACATGCGTCTCCCGTGGTTCCGTATTCTTCCGTTCGGGGATAAATACTTCCGCGATAAAGAGCAATAATGCCATCGCTACAAAATACTGATACCGTTCTTCGTATCCCGTGTACTGATGGCTGCTCAATTCTGTGCGCTCCAGCTGGAAGATATCCTCATACACCTCATCTGCTGAATAGTTACCTGCACCCATCTGGTAATACCTTCCCCCGGTGATAGCCGAGATCTCCTGCAGCATAGAAGGGTCCAGACGTGTCGTGACTACTTTACCCTGGTTGTCGCGCTTGAATCCCTGATTTCCATCTTCGATCATCGGAATTGGGGCGCCAGAAATCGTTCCAACGCCTACGGTATAGATGACTACGCCCTGTTCCGCGGCCTTCTCCGCCGCCTGGACTGCCTTGCCGAAGTGATCTTCCCCGTCGGAGAATATTACCAGCGCCTTGTGCTTGGTTTCTTTGGTATCGAATGATCCCAGCGCTGTTTCAATTGCGTCACCAATTGCCGTGCCCTGGGACGGTATCAAATCGGTGTCCATCACATCCAGGAACATTTTAGCCGCGCCGTAATCCAGGGTGAGCGGACACTGCAGATACGAGACACCGGCAAAAGCGACTAATCCAACCCGGTCGCCCCGTAACCGGTCAATGAGTTGAGCGCTTTCATATTTGGCCCGTCGGAGCCGATTTGGTTTTACGTCTTCGGCCTTCATACTGAGTGAAGTATCCAGCAGGAAAATCAGGTTAATACCCTGGCGCTTTACCTCCGCCAGACTGGTCCCGATTTTTGGTGCGACCATCCCGACTGACAGTAGAAAAAATCCGGCAATCATCAACCAGCGCTTAATCCGGCGGGTCCGGAAGTTGACGGATTGGGTCAGTCTGTTAACAAGTTCCGAATCCCCAAATTCAGCAAGTTTACGTGACCGAATGCGACGGGCGTACCAGTACAGGCCAATCAACAGTGGCACCGAGAGGAATGAAATCCAAAGTATAGGAGGTCCGAATCGCAGCATTAGGGGATACTCCTGAGCTTGGTGGATGCCAACACCCGTTCACCCAGCAGTAGCGCAAAAGCAGGAATCAGAAACCACGGAAACAGTTCCCGCCAGTTGGTGTACTCTTTCACTTTATATTCTGTTTTTTCCAATTGGCTGATTTCTTCATAGATAGTCGCGAGGCTTTGCTCATCCTCGGCGCGAAAATACTTGCCGCCGGTAATCTCAGCGATTTCCTGCAGCGATTCTTCATCAATTTGAACCTGCACGGACATATACCGCTGGCCAAATTGCGTATCCACCGGATAGAGTGCTTCGCCTTCTTTTCCGGCGCCGATGGTGTAAACCTTAATACCGTACGATTCCGCCATGTTTGCCGCGGTCAGCGGATCCAGTTCGCCGGCATTATTGCGTCCATCCGAAAGCAGGATAATCACCGGGTCTTCGCCCGGACTTTCCCGCAGCCGGTTAATGGCGTTCGCCATCGCCATCCCGATGGCGGTTCCATCGTACTTTTCGTCAATAATTTCCACCTGCTGGATGAAGTTTGTAAGCACGTCATAATCGATGGTGAGCGGACATTGTAAAAAACTCTCTCCGGCGAATACTACCAGCCCAATCCGGTCACTATGGCGGTCACTGATGAAATCCGCCGCAACCCGTTTGGCGGCTTCCAGACGATTCGGCTTAAAGTCCACCGCCCGCATGCTACTGGAAATATCCAGAACCATCATAATATCAATACCCTCGGAGGTCACTTCCCGCTCGGCGTTGCCCAGCTGCGGCCGGGCGAGTCCAAGTATCAATAGAATTATTCCTAGACTGCGCAGCGCAAACGACAGGTGCTGCTTCCAGGTCCTTCTGGAATTCTGAATAGATTTAAGTATTTGGAGTGTTGAGTATTGCAGGGAGGCGTACTGGTTACGCCCTGCTTTCAGATACCACCAGATGAGCAGCGGAATGCCAGCCAATAACACCAGAAACCAGGGATCTTGAAATCGAAACATCCTCTCTTAACGCAATTCCGTTATTCGCGTGACCAATTTTGCTCAATATAATGCCCGAGTTGAAAAATTGTTTCCTCGGCAAACGGCTGTGCCAGAATTTGCATACCGATAGGTAATCCCCGATCGTCTTCGCCCACCGGCAGACTCATCGCCGGGATTCCGGACAGATTGGCGGAGGCGGTATAAATATCGGAGAGATACATGGAGAGCGGGTCCTCCATTTTTGCACCGAGTTCAAATGCGGTGGTCGGTGTGGTCGGCGTAATCAGTGCATCGACCTGTTCAAACGCGGCATCAAAATCATCTTTGATAAGGCGCCGTACTTTCTGTGCTTTGGAATAATAGGCATCGTAATACCCGGCAGACAAAACATAGGTACCGAGCATAATCCGACGTTTCACCTCGTCACCGAAACCGTCATGACGGGTACTTTCGTAGGTCTCTTCCAGCCCACCGTTTTCTTCCCGGAGACCGTAGCGCATTCCGTCGAACCGTGCCAGATTTGAGGACGCTTCCGCTGTCGTCAGAATATAATATGTGGCAATAGAATATTCGGTTGTAGGCAGATCAATCTCAATAATATCCGCGCCTTGCCCTTCTAACCATTCAATAACTGCCTTCACGCGTTCTTCGATCTGGCTGTCCAGTCCTTCGGTGAAGTACTGATTCGGGATACCGATATTCCAACCGTCTAGTGATTCTGTCGGCTCCGCAAGATATTCCGGGACTTCCACCTCGACCGTGGTTGAATCATTGGAATCGTGCCCTGCAATCACTCTCAGCAAATCGGCCACTTCTTGGACTGTGTTCCCAAATGGTCCGATTTGGTCAAAAGAGGACGCAAACGCGACGAGCCCATATCGTGACACTCTGCCATACGTCGGCTTGAGCCCCACCACACCACAGAAGGCCGCCGGCTGTCGCACCGAACCGCCGGTCTCCGAGCCCAGGGCGACATCTACGATTCCCGCCTTAACTGCGGCGGCCGAACCACCACTGGAACCGCCGGGTACCCGGTCCGGATCGACTGGGTTTTTGGTCGGGCCGTAATAGGAGTGCTCGGTAGAAGAACCCATGGCGAACTGATCCAGATTGGTTTTCCCGAACAGAAACCCGCCGGCCTCCCTGATTTTTCGGACTGCCGTCGCCTCATACGGAGGGTTGTACCCATCCAGTATATTGCTGGCGCAAGTTGTCGGCATATCCAAAACGTTGATATTGTCCTTGATACCGATAACCTTCCCGGTCAGGTTCCCCGGTGAATCCAGCATTTCTCTGGCGTACGTATCCGCGGATTTTTGAATGACATCCGGCTCTGCATGGATAAAGATATTCAGATCTATCGTGTCAGTCAGTATTTGTATTGCTGACTCAATCTTCCCAAGGAATTCGTCCGTTGTGGGTACGCTCATCGAATTATTAATACCGTTTTATGCCGTTACTGGTATCCATCGCTAGTAATAGTAGACCCTTTCAAAGATCGCACGATCCTGAAAAAGTCTTAAGATTTTCACAGATGAAATTATTCATTGGAACCGGAGGTTTTTTCCGCGTCTTCTTCCTGCGAAGGCTCAGATTCCTTTTCATCCCGGTTCAGTTCCCGCTTGGTCTGGGACGGTTCGGCGTTTTTTATCTCTTCGGTGATCTCGTTGGTGGCATCCTTAAATTCCCGGATTCCCCGGCCGAGTCCACGGGCCAGCTCCGGCAATTTCTTGGAGCCGAACAACAAGAGGATAATCGCCAGAATAATGATCAGTTCAGTTGGTCCTAATGAACCCATAACTGCCCCCTTTTGCCGGATCTAAATTGTATATGTTTTTTAGATCCATTGTGTGTTAGTGTAAAATAGTTATTCATGTGCGGTCGGCGACTGCGACTCCTTACCGGAAATACCGCAGCAAGTAATAGGCGACGCCCAGGCCGATAATTCCACTGAAGTTCAACTTCAGCGAGAATCCGAGCGTAATATTCATGACCAGCAAATCCAGAGTCGTGGGCCCTAATGAAAACGAGACCGACCGGAGAAATAGTTCTCTCACTACCCCATCCGGAAGCGTCATTCCCAAGATTTCTCCCAGAAGCGTTCCTATCATCGCACCAAGAATAACCGCTATAACAATGATCCCGATAGAACGTTGTCTTGTCGTCATGCTGATACCGTGAAATATTCCCTTATCGATTCAAATAGTCCCAGTCCGTCAGCCATTCCAAGCACAGCTTCGCAGGCACGTTCCGGATGTGGCATCATCCCCAGAACATTCCGTTCCTTATTGCAAATCCCTGCGATGTTATTCAGGCTGCCATTCGGATTAATCGCCATCGTAGCTTCGCCGGCCGAATCGACATACCTGAAGATAACCTGATTCTCGTCTTCTAACAAGCCCAGCGTCTCCGGATCAGTGTAAAACCGCCCTTCCCCATGGGCAATAGGCATTTGTAATACCTGCTGTTCCTCATATTGCCCGGTATACGGCGTGTCGGTGTTTTCCACACGGAGCCGTACTGTTTTACACTCGAACTTGGTACTGACGTTCGGAATTAACGCACCCGGGAGCAAACCCGCCTCCGTCAACACCTGGAAACCGTTGCAGATACCAAGGACTAATCCTCCATCATTCGCAAAACTGATGACTTCGTTCATCAACGGGGAAAAGCGGGCAATTGCGCCGGATCGCAGGTAATCTCCGTACGAAAATCCACCCGGCAGGATAATGGCATCGACGCCCTGTAGATCATGCTCTTTGTGCCAGAGATAAACGGCCGACTCTCCCAGGACATGCTTCACCGCATGATAGGCGTCATGATCGCAGTTCGCGCCTGGAAATACGACGATTCCGAACTTCATGCCTCCTCCTCGACGATTTCAAATTCGTAGTCTTCGATAACCGGGTTCGTCAATATTTTTTCGCAGGCCTTCTCTGTCTGGGCTTTTGCATCGGACCTGGATAGATCCGGAAAATTCAGCACAATATGTCTTCCCACTCGGGCTTCGGACACGCCCGTTATGCCAAGGCTCTTCAGTGCATTATTTACAGCCTTCCCCTGTGGGTCAAGAATACCTTCTTTGTAATGTACGGTAACGAGTGCTTTGACCATAATCTCTCATTTGGTTAAGGGTTCGATAATTTTATCGACCTGCTCGGAACCGGCCATCCACCGGAGAATTCCGTTCAGGTTAAACAACAATGCTAATATCAACAATGCCCGTCTAGGCGCAATAATCAGAGCAATCACTGAAATCAGTAATCCGATCACCCGCACTGTATTCATTTTACCCGCGTTAAACGTCCATTTGGGCATTTTCATATACGGGACATGACTGACCATCAGAAATGAAAGTACGATTATATACGGCAGCATAACTTTGGCTTCACCGGGCCAGGTACCGACAGCACTGTAGAACAGGGGGAACGCAATAATCGACAGTGCCGCAGCCGGGGTTGGGAGTCCGACGAAAAACGGGTGCGGTTCTTCTGCTTTTTGAATATTGAATCTGGCGAGCCGGATCGATCCGAACATCAATGGGAAAAATGCCAAAATTGCGCCCAGCACACCAAGGTCTACCGTATACAGCCGATATATGAAAAATGACGGCGCTATACAGAATGATACAAGGTCCGCCATGGAGTCAAATTCAATACCGAATTCCGAGGAACTCCCGAGGAGCCGGGCGAGTTTCCCGTCCAGTCCATCGAAGACCGCCGCAAAAAATATCAACCAAATTGCAATGTGGTACTGTTCGTGGAACACCTGAATAATGGCCAGGAATCCGGCAAACATGTTGAATAGCGTCAGGATGCTTGGAAACATGGCTTTTCTAAATTTCATTCCATTCTCCCAGCACAGTTTCGCCGCCATAGACTTTCTGCTTGAGTCCAACCTGGATGTCCAGAGCCTTTGGCACAATTACGTCTACCCGCGATCCGAACCGAATGAGCCCGAAGCGTTGCCCCAGGACGACGGAATCCCCAGGTTTCAGGTGATTCACGATTCGCCGTGCGATTAAGCCGGCAATCTGTTTGACCCGGACCTTAAATCGCTTGTTCTTTAAGTCAATAATGGTTTGCTCGTTCTCCTCGGATGTCCGCTCGTTAAAAGCCGCTAAAAATTTCCCTGGTCTGTATCGAGAATCTACCACACTTCCAGAACACGGGACACGGTTTACGTGTACGTTGAAGATGTTCAGAAAAATGGAAATTCGTATTGCCTCTTCCCCGACGTAATCGTCCCTGAACGGCTGTATCGCCACGATCCGGCCGTCAGCGGGACTGATTATCTTCGAGGGATCGTTCGGAACATTCCGTTCCGGATCCCGGAAAAAATACAGACTGAACAGTGTCATCACAACGCCGAACGAGAACAAAACCATCCAGAGCGTTGAATCGTAAACCATCATGATAATACCGAAGACGATGGTAATACCGGCAATAATTCCAATGATGGGATATCCTTCTTTGGCCATACCCACTATACTTCTGCGTCTCCCAGCCCCAAACGATTGATAATTTTCCGCGCATTCCGGATCACCTTTTCCGGCGTAAAACACTGTTCTAACTCTTCCGGTGAAACGTGCCCGGTAATTTGTTTGTTCGCCTTCAGAATATCCAGGAACTGGGTATCTTCAGACTCCCAGACGTCCATGGCGGCATCCTGCACAATTTTATAGGCATCCTCGCGCGTCAGCCCGCTGTTCACCAGTTTCAACAGTACCTCCTGCGAGTACAGGAGACCGTTGGTGGCCTCCATATTGCGCTGCATATTCTCCGGGAATACGACGATGTTTTTCATTAATGGTATCATCTTCAGCAACATATAATGTACCAATGTTGTGGCGTCAGGGAAAATGATTCGTTCCACCGAGGAGTGGGAAATGTCGCGTTCATGCCAGAGCGGAATATTTTCCATAGCAGTCTGGCTGTAACTCCGCAGCAGTCGCGCCATCCCGGAGATTCGCTCACAGGTGATCGGATTCTTTTTGTGTGGCATGGCCGAAGAGCCCTTCTGTCCCTTGGAAAATGGTTCGGACAATTCCAGGGTCTCCGTCTTCTGGAGGTGCCGGACCTCTGTGGCAATTTTATCCAGCGTTGAACCGATCAGTCCAAGCACCGAAAGCAGTTCCGCGTGGCGATCCCGCTGTATAATCTGATTCGAGACCGGAGCCGGCTCCAGGTCCAGCCGCTCGCAGGTCAGCTGCTCCACTTCCATATCGAGATGCTGATAGGTGCCCACGGCTCCGGAGATCTTCCCGACCCGCAGGTTTTCCAATGCCTGCTCCAGTCGTCTGAGATTGCGGCCAATCTCCTCGTACCAAAGCGCGAATTTTAATCCCAGAGTAATAGGTTCCGCATGGATACCATGGCTCCGGCCCACCATGACGGTATCTACATATTCTGCAGCCTGCATACCCAGAACCTCGTGAAATTCTTCCAGTACTTCTGTAATAATTTCACCACTCTCCCGGATTTGCAGAGCCATGGCCGTATCCAGCAGATCCGAAGAGGTCATCCCCATGTGCACAAACCGGCTGTCCGGTCCGACGAATTCCGAGACCGACGTCAAAAATGCGATAACGTCGTGTTTAACCTCGGCTTCGATCTCTTCTATGCGCTGGATATCAAAGTCCGCCTTATCTCTGAGTGTCTGCATGGCGGATTCGGGAATCACTCCCCGCTCGGTCTGGACTTCGCAGACTGCAAGCTCTACTTGCAGCCAGGTGCGATACTTGTTCTCGTCTGACCAGATTTTCTCCATTTCCGGCGTGGAATAGCGTTCAATCATGTTAGCGTACTGACTCCAGTTTGAGTTGATAAGTTTTCGCGTTGCCGTCCCGCCAGACCTTTAAATGGAGCGTATCGCCGGCGTGGAGGTAATTATTTTGAATCGCATTAAAGATATCGCGTTCGCTGCGGATCTGTTCTCCTTCTGCCTCGGTGATGATATCCCCGCGTCGGATTCCAGCCTTATCGGCCGGACTGCTTGGTACGACTCCGGTGACAATGATACCCTCATCCACCGGCAGATCCAACGCCCGCGAGATTTGCCCGTCAATCTCCTGGATCTTGAGGCCAGTATCGAAACTCCAGTCGATTGATCCCTCCGTCTTCAGATCGTTCATGATCATCTTTGCCCGGTTAATCGGTATCGCAAATCCAATCCCGATTGAGCCCTGATTGTATCCCCCGCCGGTAAAAATAAATGTGTTGATACCAATTACTTTGCCGTCAGCATTAATTAGCGGCCCACCACTATTTCCGGTATTAATGGAAGCATCGGTCTGGATCATATCCTGATAGCGCTGTCCTTCCCGCTGCTCACCAAAGTCCATTTTCAGGCCACTGATAATCCCCACTGTCGCCGTGGGCTGATTGGACACGTCAAACAAGCCAAAGGGATTCCCCAGGGCAACCACCCACTCGCCGATCACCAAATCGTCGGAATTACCGAACTCGGCATACGGTAAATCGTCACCGTCAATCTTCACCAATGCCAGGTCGGAAACGTTATCTATGCCAATCAGCTCGCCATCGTGTCTGTCTCCGCCTGGTGTTGTGATAACAATTTCCGCAGCACCTTCCACCACATGCGCGTTTGTCAGTATATAACCGTCCTCACTCATGATCACACCCGAACCGAGGCTCTCTACCTTGCGCTGGTAGGTTTCGCCAAAAAACATATTAAACAGCGGATCATTGAACGGGCTGGCGCGATACCGACGAATCTGGGTGACGTTCACTCCCACCACCGCCGGGCTAATCTTCGCAATTGCCTGCGTAATTGCCGTATTACGATTTGAGGAAATGTCCGATTGGATCTGCGATGACGTTGATTGGGCCGATAATATTCCGGCACCGACAGTGAGGATACTAATAATTAAAAAATACCGTACAAATTTCTTTCCCATGGATTGCAAGAGTCGTTTTCGGTTCATAGTTAAAGTCCGTCGATCCTCAAAGTTTCGTTCTCATCTTGCAGGTTGTGCCGGTAATGTACCTTATCCAGCACCAATCCCTGTGCCGGCGCCCGAACCACCGGCGCCTCCTTATCCGGAGTCTCAACGAAGTCGCGGAATTCCGGAAGCGTGTATCGGCCCCGCGCTACTTCTATCATAGTACCAACCAAACAGCGCACCATGTTGTGTAGAAACCGGTTTCCATAGACTAAATAGCGTAACCGATTTGACCCGATTTTCCAAGAAGATTTTACGATCTCACAGACCGTGTTATCCGTGTCGGAATTGGCACTCATAAAGGAGCGAAAATCGTGTTTCCCAAAGATGATTGCCGCCGCTTCTTCCAGGATTTTTCGGTCAAAATCTGAGGGGATATACCAGGCGTACTGCCGTTCGATTGCGATCTGCTTGGTGGAGATCGTATAGATGTAATCCCGCCGGAGTGCATCGAATCGTGCGTGGAAGTCATCCGGCACTTCCACGCAATGCTTAATTACCACATCCTCCGGGAGATAGGAGTTAATGCCTCGGGTATAGGTCTCCGGCGTAAAATCCTCTTTATCGTTATCAAAATGTGCGACCTGATAGCGGGCGTGAACGCCGGTATCCGTCCGTCCGGATCCTACAATCCGGATCTCTCGTTGCGTGAGTTTGGCCAGCGCATGTTCAATCGTTTCCTGCACCGTTCGGACTTCCGACTGGATTTGCCATCCATGGAATTCAGTCCCGTCGTACTCGATGATAAGCGCGTATCGGTTCATAGGAGTAATATGCTGCCTCCAAACAGAGCGATAAATCCCAAGATTGTTAGAATGTCTCTGGCATGCCAGGTAACCTCAATATAGGAGCTTCGTTGTTCACCCGGCCGGAACCCTCTGAGCGTCATCAGCTGAGCCACCACCTCTGCGCGATGCAGTGTACCGATAAACAGCGGTACCATCCCATGCATCTGAGACCGCGCCTTCTCCAATATCTTCTCATTTCCGGATACGCCAAAGCCCCGGCGAACCTCCTGAATTCTGATGGCCTCCTCGCGCAACAGCGGTATAAAACGCAGCGCGATATAGACGATCTGAAAAAGGCTGTCTACCGGTATACGGAGTTTTCTCGCTGGCGACAGGAGTCTACCCAAACTGACGATGAGACGATCCCCGGAGACCAACTGATACGCGCTCCCCATAATATACAGGAATCCAAAAATCTGGAGCGTAAATGAGAAAGGATTGTCCAGAAAATCCAGCCGCAGAGCCCCTTCCCAGAGATGTGAAAAAAATGCCCAACCGCTGGGAGTCAACACCAAATGCATAATGAAGGTGAGCGGCAGCAACCAGAAAAAATATCGAATTGTTCGTATTGTTCTGTGGATAGGGGCTCCCATGAATCGGAAACCGGCAATGGAGAGAATAAGGAAAATCGTAATGTGGGGCAGTTGCCGGCTTGCAGCAATAAGTCCACCTAACACCCCGACTGCGATAATTACTACTAACGGGTGCCAGAACCCCCGGAGATCCTTTTGGTTTGTATCAGAATGAGAGGGCATATTCTCCTGGTTCCCGGGTTGCTGACTGGTTAAATAAGAATTTACTGCAGCGGAACCGAAATGCTATACGACATTGACTCACCGTCGGATAGAAATCTGGTGTTGTACAAGTAAGTAACATCCAGGGCACTAGCTAGATGGTTGAATACAATAGCACCGATGACAAACGTGGCATACTGTTCGGACTTCCGGCTGTCGATTCGCATGGTATCATAACGATATCGGGCGTTAAACGATTCCCAGTTCCATTGATATTCCGACGTGTTCGGGTACACGCGATCCGGCTCGCGATCCCGAAGCTGCACCTCGTTGTACTCCCGAATATTGTCGTAACCCGCGATGTCAATCCAGTACTGTCCATCTTTACCGGCTGGATTTACGGATGCCTTGTGCGTCGCGTAGCTTTTAAAATCTTGCTCCCGCCAATTGCCATATGCGGTAAATCCTATGAACCCAAGCCAGAGCGCCGTCTCCGTCGAGGAAAATATGGCACCCCGGTTTTCTACCCCAAGAAGCCGCTCTCCCCACCCGGGCAAAATCAACGAGGCAAACACGGCTTTTTTCTTTGAGACAGGAGCATCCATTCTTTCCAACTCCGGTTGCTGCTGTTGGAACTGTACGCGCTCTCCGGGCTGAAGATATTTAAACCCAATTGTTGAGATCTCTTGGTCTGTATGAATGACACTTTGTGCAGAGACAGTCCCCTGAAACAGTAAGAGAAGTCCAGCCACGATCAGTACAAATTTTTGCATATTATCCTCGCATTGAATAGAAAAGATAAATAATTACACCGCTGGTAATTGCCAGTAAAATAGTCCGAATTTCCGGATGGTCCCGGCGATTGGGGTAGACTACGGGGTACCTCATTCTGGTTTGCTCCGTTACCCATATTCCGGCATCGTCTGCGACATCAAAATCTTCCGAAATTTCAACAGGTTCTGTCCCCAATACTTTTCCGGTTGTATCTGCTATCAATATCTCTCCGGTGAATTCCAGTGTTCCGGAGATGCTGTTCCCGGCGAAAATCCCCGGGCGATCTTCCGAGTGCAATAACATCCGATAAATATCTACACGCAGTGCCGCCTGATATGTTCCGGTTTGTGAAATGAGGTAGACTGAACGGCCGGTACGAGTGAACGATTTCCGCCAGGCATCCACCATTGGTTCCCGGTATGCATCCGTGATATTTCCTTTTACGACCGGATACACGTCTGCTTCACCAGGGATCGAATCCGTTACCAATTCAGATTCACGGATTATCAGATCCAACGCGTCCAATAATACCTGGTCAGGGTTTGGTTGCGCAGCCAATGTCAGTGGCACAGCCAGTACAATTATGTAAATTATTCGACTCATTGTTTGGCGAACCCCCAGCCGATTCCGCCAATCGCTATCAGAGTAATGATGATGCTGAAGACATCGCCGAATTTGGCATAGAATGTCGGCCGTAAATTTGTTTCCAGGGTTCCGGTAAGTGTGCCTTGAGAGTTCAGAGGCAGAGATTGCCGTACCCGTCCCCAGCCATCGATCAACATAGAGATCCCCGTATTTGCAGATCGGGCGATTGGAGTCCGGTATTCCACGGCACGCATTTTTGCCCATTCAGCATGCTGATACGGACCGGACGTATTGCCAAACCATGCGTCATTAGTAATGATCGCCTGCCATTCGGCCCCGCCTTGCCGGAACCGACGGAGCAATTCCGGAAAACTCGAATCGTAGCAGATGGCCACGCTGAATTTGGTACGCACGGGCTCGTTCAGGTTGAATACCGTATATTTTTCACCGGGAGTATAATTTCCCTGTCCCAGATCGAGCTTATAGAAAAACCCAAAAATCCTCTGATACGGAACATACTCCGCAAACGGGACCAGTTTCACCTTTCGGTAGGTTTGTAAATTCTCCGAACCCTGCTCAATTAAAACAGCCGCATTATAAATGCTGCCGTCGTCCCCCTGCGTCACTGAATCAGGCGGCCTCCAGTCCGGCGTACCTGTCAAAAGTGGGATACCAGTAGAGTTCACCTTTTTGCGGAGTTTGGTGAGATATCCGTACCTGTTATATCTGAGATAAGAAGGCGTTGCCGTCTCAGGCCAGATTGCAATATCGGGCTCCTGCGCTGTTACTACGCTGGTCAATGAATCCAACAGGGCGTAATTCTCCCGTCGAAACTGGCTGCTCCACTTTTGGTTTGGATCAACGTTTGGTTGGAGCACACTAACTTTGACGGGCTTAGATTCTTCTGTGACTCCTGGTAATACCCGTAAGATAACTGTCCCATATCCCAGCGGAATCAAATAAATGGCAAACGCGACGATCGCCCATTTCCAGGTTGGTTTACCAACATCTTTGGCCATCAAATATCGGATAATAACAACATTTAACAGCACGACCCAGAAACTGACACCGTACATTCCGGTAATGCCGGCCATCTGGATCGCCGGGAGATAATCCGTTTGTGACAGGCTCAGACTCACCCACGGCATGACCAGCGTTCCGAATGATCGGAGGAATTCAACTGCGACCCACAGCACCGGCGCCCACCAAAGTCCGCCGGAAACCTCTTTGCGTTTTATCCATCCCAGTGCCCAGCCAAATAAACCGAAATTCAGCGCCATAAACGCCACCGCCATAATTGCGGACAATATTGCCGCCCAGGGAAAGGTGCCACTATTGGCCCCAATCCAATAAATCATACCTCCGGTATAGACGAGTCCGGCAATGTAGCCCAGCCGAAACCCGTGTTCGCCGTCAGTCTGTTCTAATGCGTAAAAGAAGGGAATTAATCCTATATAGCCCAAAAATCCAAGCGGTAGCGGAGGAAAACTAAGGGTGAGAATTACCCCGGCGAACAACGCTTTCGCTGTCGGAGTTTGCCACCATGGCAGGTCTGAGGTTTGCAAAATCACAGGAATCTTTACTCCCCGCCCGTACTATCCAAATAATACCGCAGAAGATGTGCGGCAGCCATTGAATCAACTTTGTCTTTGTTGTGCCCCGTTTTTACACCCATTTCAATTAGGGTGGACTTGGCGTCTTCGCTGGTGTATCGCTCATCCAGGGTTGTGATCGGAATGCCGGTCTCCGTCCTGAGCCATTCTACAAATTCCCGGACTTCTTTGGTAGTGTCGCTTTCGCCGCCGTCCAGGGTAAACGGCATGCCTATGACTATCCTGGCGATCTCCTTCTCTGCAAAAATATCCTCCAGTGAAGTAAGCAGCGTCTCCCGATCCTTATACCGTATTGTGGTCAGCGGGGATGCAGTAATCTGCAGTGGATCGGTGATCGCGATCCCGATTTTCCGGGTACCGTAATCAAGGGCTAGAATTCTTCCGGGGAGACTCATGCAAAACAGGAAAGCCGTGCGCTAATTTCGCTAGGGCTTCCGAAATGACTCCATTCAGGTTGAATTGTGACGTTTATTCCGGTGAGCCTGGATTGTCCCATTCATCGAGCGGTTTTTTCAATACCTCTCGAAGCAGTTTCCCCGGTTTAAAATGGGTTTTCTTCCGGGGAGGCACATAAATTTCCTCATTGGTTCGGGGATTTCGGGCCTTTGGCTTGGCCTTAGTCGGCTTTACCTCGAATACTCCAAAATTCCTGATTTCAATGCGGACCCGGTCCCGGTCCTCGCTCATCATCTCACGGAGGGTATCAAAAAAGCCATCGACAAGTTTCTCTGTCAGATAAATTTTTTCGTCCACCGCTTCGGCTGTGCGTCGGGCAACGTCCTTCTTCGTGTAAGTTACGGACATAATCTGTCTCCTTAATACTGGCTCATTCTCAATGCTGCGAAAAAATAGATTACTAATTGGGGTAAATCAAGGATATTATTAAATTTAGCCGGGATTAGTCTCGCTCCACACTAATCAGGTTTTCCACAGAACGCAACTTGTTCATGACCCGATTTAATTGACGGAGATGCTCCACTTCCACCACCATAATACAGGTAATGAGCGCCCCTTCCACTTTCAAGTCAACCGAAATGATATTCGTCTCAAATTCAGAAAGTGCTTCGGTGACGTTACGCAGAAACCCTTTTTGCTCTTCTGCTAGCAGTTTCAACCGGACCATAAAATCCTGATCCTTGGCCACATCCCAATCGACCTCAATCTTGCGATCCTCGTCTTTGAGCAACGCAGGGATATTTTTACAGTCACTGCGGTGAATTGACACGCCACGTCCCCGGGTAACGAAGCCAATAATTGGATCGCCGGGAATCGGGCTGCAGCAATTGCTGAACTTAATCATCATATTGCTGATGCCCTGCACCTTGACGCCTTTGGCTTTTTTCCGTGCCAGGGAGAAAAATTTCTCCTTCCCGTCGGTCTCCTCAGCCTCTTTGACCTCCTGTTCCGGCGTCAACTCCTGGACCAAATCCTTCACAGTGGCCTCACCGTTTCCGACAGCGGCAAACAGTTTGTCTTCCTTATCATAGCCGAATTTTTCGTGAGAATCTCTCACGTCCTTGAAGGTAACTTCCGTATCCAGGCGCTGAATCTCCTTTTCCAGGATTTCCTTCCCAAGCTTGACGCTTTCCTCGAACTGATTCCGACGAATCCACCGTTTGATGGCAGAGATAGCCTTGGTGGTTTTCACGAATTTCAGCCAGGAATAGCTGGGGCTCTGGGTATCACTGGTAATAATTTCGACGGTGTCGCCACTTTTGATCTCGGAATTCAGCGGTACGATCTTACCGTTAAGTTTGGCACCGATGCAGTGGAGTCCGACTTCGGTATGGACCTCGAATGCGAAGTCGACCGGTGTCGATCCTTTGGGTAGCTGAATTAAATCCCCCTTGGGTGTAAAGATGAAGATCTCGTCCTTGAACAGATCAATCTTCAGCGTGTTCATAAACTCTTTAGGGCTGTCCGAGTCGTTTTGCAAAATGTCGACCAGGTCCCGTAGCCACTTGACCTGCTTATCAACTTCCTCGTCGGAGTCGTCTTCCCCCTCCTTATAGCGCCAGTGCGCAGCCACACCCTCTTCGGCCGTCTTGTTCATTTCATGAGTACGGATCTGGATCTCAACCATCTTGCCGTCCGGTCCGATGACCGTGGTATGGATGGACTGATAGCCGTTAATTTTCGGCGTGGCGATAAAATCTTTGAACCGGTCCTGTACCGGTGTGAAGAGCTGATGAATAATACCGAGGACAGTATAGCACTCTTCAACCCGATCCACGACAATCCGGATGGCGAGGAGATCATAAATTTCATCCAGCGGCTTGTTCCGCCGTTTCATCTTGCCGTAGATGCTGTAAAAGTGTTTGGGGCGTCCGATGATTTTTGTATTGATGGAATACTGCTTTAGCTGTTCCCTGATCGGCTCTGCAAATCGTTCGATGTATTTTTCGCGCTCTTTTCGCTTTTCTGCGATCCCCTTCTGGATCTTGTAGTAGGCATCCCGGTCAAGGGTTTTCAGCACCAGGTCTTCCATCTCCCACTTCACCTTCGCTATACCGAGGCGGTGGGCCAGCGGTGCATACACATCTCTGGTTTCAATAGCTATCCGGCGCTGCTTGATGGGCGGTAAATATTCAAGCGTCCGCATGTTGTGTAACCGGTCTGCAAACTTAATGATGATGACCCGAATATCCTCGGCAACCGAGAGTAGCATCTTGCGGAAATTCCCGGCCTGCTTTTCCTGGCGACTCTTAAACTTGATATCGCCTAATTTGGTCACCCCGTCCACAAGCGTTGCGACGTCATCATCGAATTTTTCCCGTACATCCTCAACAGATACCCCCGTATCCTCGACCACGTCATGCAAAAGACTGGCCATAATCGTGGTAATATCCATGTGCAGGTCGGCCAGGATCTTTGCCACTTCCACACAGTGATCGAAGTACGGATCCCCGGATTTGCGCAGCTGCCCTTCATGAGATTCTTTTCCGAACTGATAGGCTTCCCACAGTTTATCTGCGGTATACTGCCCGTTGCCGTGATACGACTCAACCATCTCCAGTAATTCGATGAATTGATCGTCGTACTTGGAATCGTACCCGTTTTCCGATTCATTGGTGACTATTCTGCGTAATAATCCAACTTTACTCATATCTAAAAGGCCTGGTTTGCATATTGCTTATCTTCATAGCGGGCCTCGTCCTCAAATTTTGCGTAATCTTTAATAAATGTCATATGGACAGTTCCAACCGGCCCGTTTCGCTGTTTTCCAACGATGATTTCCGCTTTGCCCTCTACTTCGGCAAGCTCCGGATCGTCCTCCCGAAGGTAGTGCTCTTTCCGATAGACGAACATAACCACATCCGCATCCTGCTCGATGGCGCCGGACTCCCGCAAGTCGGACAGCATTGGCCGCTTATCCCCGCCACGGGACTCAACGGCTCGAGACAACTGGGATAGCGCCACCACCGGCACATCGATCTCCTTGGCCAGCGCCTTGAGCGCCCGGGATATCTCAGAAATCTCCTGCTGACGGCTTTCTGCCGCTTTTGGTCCACGCATCAGCTGCATATAATCCACCACAATCATACCGACGTCATGTTCTGTCTTTAGACGTCTGGCCTTGGCCCGAAGTTCCAGGATCGGCAGAGACGGCGTATCATCGATAAAGATCGGCGCATCTGCCAATTTCCCCACTACGCGGGATAAATTGCTGTACAAGGCCTTCGGCAGGCGTCCGGTTCTCAGCAGGTGTGAGCTCACACGCGCCTCGCTGCAAAGTAACCGCATCGCCAGCTGATAATTGGCCATCTCCAGGCTAAAGATTCCTACCGGCACCCCTTCGTCTAGGGCCACATTCCGGGCGATATTTAGCGCAAAAGCTGTTTTTCCCATGGATGGGCGTCCCGCAATAATGATAAGATCCGCCGGCTGGAATCCCGAAGTCATATCGTCCAGATCCGAATATCCGGTAGCCACACCGGTCACGCCGCCCTGCATCTCATGGAACGACTCGATAGTCTCCATGGTCTTGGTCATTATCGGCTCGATGGGTTGGAATCCCCCCTTGAGCCGACGATCAGAAAGCCGAAAGATTGCATTTTCAGTGCGATCAAGAAGCTCGTTGATATCGTCAGACTGCTCGTAGGCCTGGGTAATGGTCTCCGTGGCCACATTGATGAGTTGACGATAGGTAGATTTTTCCAGGACGATCTTGGCGTAATATTCCATGTTGGCCGCGGACGGAATCTCCAGCAGTTTACTTAACTCGTATGCCCCGCCAATGTCCTCCAGAGCATCCCGGTTGGCCAGCTCCTCAGCCACCGTAAGCTGATCGATCGGTTCGCTTTTTTCGAACAGGTAGCTCATCACCCGGAAAATCTTGCGGTGTCCCTCCCGGTAAAAGTTATGCTCGTCTAACAGTTCAAGTCCCCGGCTGACTGCCTCCGGCTCCAGCATCATTGCTCCGAGGACTGCCCGTTCTGCTTCCAGCGATTGTGGTGGAACGCGACCTTGTGATGATTGGGAATCTGCCATAATTATGTTATAAAACCATCCAGAATTGGTGAGTTCAAAATTGCTAGCTTTTTAATATAACGATCCGAACAGAACTATCAATCAGGATAAATATTTCTCCTGAATTTTTTGGAAATCTTCCCATGCCGGGCGCTTCAGATTCTGGTTTCTCAGCAACGCAGCGGGGTGGTAAGTCACAATCAAGTCTGTCCCGTGATAATCCCAGGTTTTGCCGCGCAGATCCCGCAACGAGGAAGACTTCCGCAGCAGGGTATTGCCGGCCACTTTGCCCAGGGCGATGATAACCCGGGGTTCCACCAACCGGATTTGCTCTACCAGATACGGTTCACATTCCTCAATCTCTTCGGCTTTCGGATCCCGGTTTTCCGGCGGTCGGCACTTGAGGACGTTGCCGATAAAAACATTCTCCCGTTTCAAATCGATGGCAGCGAGAATTTTATCAAGGAGTTTCCCTGCCTTTCCGACGAACGGTTCCCCCTGCTGATCCTCGTAATACCCGGGGGCTTCGCCGATAAACATCAGGTCCGCGTTTCGATCCCCTGTGCCGAAGACGAATTTAGTCCGGCTTTCTCCCAGCGGACACCTCTTACAATTGTGAATTAGTTGTTTATAATCCGCCAATCGTCCCGAGGCCGGCGGCTCATATGGCGGAATTTCCGGATTATAGTCTT
This sequence comes from Candidatus Neomarinimicrobiota bacterium, assembly GCA_021734025.1. Classification (NCBI taxonomy): domain Bacteria; kingdom Pseudomonadati; phylum Fidelibacterota; species Fidelibacterota bacterium. The sequence continues at coordinate 5,292 of JAIPJS010000014.1, read as the reverse complement.
CTCCAGATCCTCGCTCCGCAACTTGCCCCGGCGTTCCGAACGGCCTGATGTAAAAATCCTCCGGGAAGAGCTCGGCCTGCTGTTTCAGATATTCGCTGTAGTTATTAACCTCGTTCATGGGGTAGTGATGTCCCTCCGGACAAAATCAAGGAGTTCACGGGCCAGGGCCTCTTTACTCTGCATGGGAAATTCGACGATATTCCCATCTTTGGGGATAATGGTTGCCCTGTTCGTGTCGTGTTGAAAGGCTGCTCCGGGCTCTCTGGGATTATTTACCACAATCGCATCCAGGGATTTTCTGTTTAGCTTTTCTCTGGAATTTTCGATGTCATTTTCAGTTTCCACGCTAAAGCCGGCCAGATATTGCCCGGTTTTTTGCTTCGCCAAAGTCCCCAGAACATCAACCGCTTCACGACATTCGACGGTCATACTCCCCTGTTTCTTTATCTTGTGCTCCACTGCATCCGCCGGGACCAAATCCTCGACCGCTGCGGCAGCAAAAAACGCATCGGAATCGTCAAAATATTCCCGGCAGGCGTCAAGCATTTCATCCGCGGTACGTATATCGATGCGATTGACATTATACGGTGTTTCGAGGGCCGTCGGACCAGTCACGAGAGTCACAATCGCCCCTCTGAGTGCCGCCTGACGGGCGAGAGCAAAGCCCATTTTTCCGCTGCTGCGATTGGTGATAAACCGCACCGGATCGATATCTTCTTCTGTTGGACCGGCTGTCACCAGCACCCTTTTTCCGTTCCACGAATTATCCGCAGGAAGATGTTGAGCCAGAGCTTCGATTGTATGATCCCAGGTCCCGATAAACTGAATGCCAGCCTCGGCTGCATTCTTATTTGTTACCAAAATGTGCGGATGTGTGCCCTCACTGCTTTCCTGATTAAAAAGATTTGTGAGAGTTTGCTCTTCTGAAAAATCTATCCAGACTGTAGCATCCGCTTCGGGAGCATGTTGAGTAAAATGTTCCTGTTGAACTGGAGAAAGAGAAAATTCTGAAACGGCTCCGAATCGCTCGAAACTGTGCGAAGTAAAAAGACGCAGTGTTGAGTCGGCTACCAGGCAATGCAGCGTGATGCCGGAAAATGTTGAGAGGGTATCCAGCAGGTCGAATGAGACATGTACGGAAATATCGCCGGCTATGACAAGACTCACCGACCTGCCAGCAAACCAGCTACTCGGAATCTTCTCCGTTTTCTTTGAGCTCGCCATCTTCAATCTCTTCGGTCTCTTCGTATTGCTCACCCTTGTACCGGAACGTCAGATCCCCTGTCAACATCTCGCGAATGGCGAACGTGGTTGCCTTTTCGATGCCGTCAAAGTCCACATCTTCCAGGTCTTCCCGGTCCAGGCCTATTTCTTCGTCTTCCGTATCCTCCATAAAGGCCGGGAGTTCCATCTTGGCCAACCGTTCGGCATTCACCTGTCGGGCGCGCTTCGCCATGATGATGATTGCCTCGAAGGTATCCGTTGTCTGATCTTCCAGATCCCGGAATGAAATTGTTTCAACTGCCATTGATTGCTTCCTCCATTATTGCTGATCGTCTGTTTTCTATTGATTGTTCAGCTTCGTCCACTGTGGTCATCAATTGATCGTTAACGATTTCCACGTCGAATTGTTTACCATATTCTATTTCCAATGATATCCGATGCATTCGTCGCTTAAAACTTTCTTCCGTCTCCGTTCCGCGGCTGATGAGCCGCTCCTTAAGCGTACGCATACTCGGTGGCTGTAAAAAAATTGTCAGGCATTGGTCACCGTACTCCGATTTGAGTGTAGAGGCACCCTTCACGTCAATATCGTTCAGGAGGACTTCGCCGTTGTCCAAAGCCTCCTGTACCGCCGCATACAGTGTTCCGTACATCTGCCCGTGAACCCGCTCGTATTCGGCAAACTCCCCATTATTTACTTTCTTGTTGAACTCCTCTTCAGATAAAAAATAGTAGTCCACGCCGTCTTGTTCGCCATCTCTGGGATCCCGGGTAGTTCCGGATACGGAAAACCGATAATCACCATGTCGCTCGATCAGCTTCCTGCAGACGGTGGTTTTACCACCACCGGACGGTGATGCAATGCATACAAGGAGCCCGGCCTTATTCGACATTCTGTACCTGTTCCCGGAGCTTTTCCACCTCGTTTTTGCAGTCCACAACGGTATGCGAAATCACGGAATTATTCGCCTTTGCTCCCATGGTATTAACTTCCCGGTTCATCTCCTGGAGCAGAAAATTCAGTTTTTTTCCGACACTTCCCTTAACATCGAGTAATTCTTTGAACTGCTTCACATGGCTACTGAATCGCACCGTTTCCTCGGTAATATCTACCTTGTCTGCAATGTAGGCAATTTCCTGGGCCAGGCGGTCTTCGTTTACCGGCACCGAATCCAGTAATTCATCAATACGGGTTTCCAGAGACTCCTTGGCTAACTGGCTATTATCCTGAGATTCAGCCATAATTTGTTCCATCGCTTCCTCAAGCCAGTTCAGCCGGTTCAGCATATCATCATGGAGCGATTCCCCTTCCTTGCGCCGCATTTCCTGAAGATCTTCCAGAGCGCCATTCAGGACACTCAAAACATTTTCCAGCACCTCGGACTCATCCGGAAGAGTCTGCTCATAACTAATGAGATCCGGAATATTCAGGTAATCGCTCACACTCGGTTTATCGTCGAGGTCCAGTTCTTCCCGAATATCTTGTATCAGTCGGTTGTAGCTGTTCAGGAGATCCTTGTTGATAGTCAATTGGGTGAGTTTATCCTCGGTCCCGTTCAGCGTAACCTTGACAGAAACCTGCCCTCGTTCAAAGTACTCCTGGATCCGCTTTTTTACCTTATTCTCGTATACCGCAATTTCGTCAGGCACCCGAAGATTAGTATCCAGATACCGGCTATTGACAGATCGGACTTCCACCGAAATCGAATACGACTCAAATTCCTGTTCATTCCGACCGTAGCCGGTCATGCTATAAACCACAATACACTCCTTTTTCCTTTAGCGGATTAAAATACAATCAGGGCCAGTGTAAGTCAACTTCCGTCTAACCGATGTTGTATGCCTCGGAGGCCACCATCCACTTTGGATTTCAGTAACCTGTTCGTAACATAGGGACTGATATAAGGAATTAAGGAGAACGGAGAAGGCAGGAGGGAACTGATAAAACAAAAAAATGATAAGCGGAGCGAGGAATCTTCACTATTTCATCCTCCGTATTCCTTTCTCCCTTCTCCGGGGAACGACAATGTACAACATCAAAGATTTCTGTAACTATAACACTCAAACACAGTAACACTTCAACACTGGCTTTACATGCATAACCACTGGTTTACTTTAAATAGTTATTGGACGGCTCAAGCTGACCGGATAACCGGCGCCAAAATTTCTCAGGCGTTCACCTATGAGAAAAATCAATGCAGCTTTATCCTGTTGAAGGACCGGGACCAATACAGGGTGGATTATTCCGGAATTGCCGAACTTCCTTATCTGGTAGTCAAAGACCAACTCAATATCCCCAGGAGAAAGGTAGGGCTATTCGAGTCCATGGGGGCCAGAACTATCGAGAATATTTCCATGATCCCTGCCGACAGAATTTTAAAATGGGAACTCGATGATGGTTCATTGCTGTGCTTCGAATTTTTTGGTGGCTCACCCAATATTTACCACGTCGATGAAAATCGAACGATCCTGGATTCCTTCAAAGATGTCGAGAACACAATCCTTGCGGAATTTCGGGATTTTTCCGGAATTCCGTACCCGCTGCCGGGCGACTTCCATGAGGACTTTGAGAGCAGCTTATCAGGTATGCAGGAAAAATCCATAAAAAATGCGCTAACTGAAGTCCTCCCGCACTGGACCGCCGATCTTGCCAGAGAGACTGTTCACAGAGCCTCTCTCTCACTGCAGATGCAGGTAAAAGATATTCCGGAAGAGAACATAGGAAACCTGTCCAGGGCTGTGGTGCAGATGCTCCGGGAGGTGGAACAGAAAAAGGCTTTCATATCCAGATTACCGGAACCACAGTTCAGTCCGCTGGAACTAAAACACCAGACGGAAACCGAGTGGGATATGGAGACGCCGATCAGTGAGGGCTATCCCCGGTATATTGGCGTGTACTATCGGGGGAAAAAATATCGCGATCTGCACAGGCGACTCAGGACATCGCTTGGGAATAAAATTGAACGTCTCCAGCGACGCATCGAAAAACAGAAGGGTGATCTGGACGACTGGAAGTCTGCTGAAGTCTACCGGAAATACGGAGACTTACTTATGGCAAATATGCACCAGATCGAGAGGGGCCAACAATCGGTCACGCTGGACGATATTATCGGAGATGCGGGACAGGTGACCATCGATCTCCAGCCAGATATCTCCGTGGTCGAAAATGCTCAGGCTTACTACGAAAAAGCTAAAAAGACGAGTCGTGGTCGGGAGGCACTTCAGAAACAGATTGCCCAGACCGAAAAAGAGTTGGCCACACTCAATGATTTGTACGATAGACTGGAACAAGCCGAATCCTTGAGCATGATTGATGAAATCGCTGACGAGTTAGCTGGCTACGGAATCTCGACTTCTCAGCAACAGACTCAGGAAACAAGCGAGCGAAAACCGTACACTGAATATACCTCGCCCGACGGCTGGCGTATCCTGGTCGGGAGGAAATCCCGGGATAACGACGAATTGACCTTCCACATCGCTCACAAAGAGGATTTCTGGTTTCATGCAGAGAATGTCCCCGGATCACATGTCATTGCAATTTCGGATAACAAGCGTGTGGATAGCCCACCAAAACCTACCATTGAATACGCTGCCGGACTGGCGGCCGGTCACAGTCAGGCGCAGCACTCCGGATTAGTGCCGGTAGTATATACGAAACGAAAATACGTCACCAAACCCAGAGACGCAGGCCCCGGATTAGTGCGATACGAGTTTGAAGAATCGGTGATGGTGGAGCCGAGAAAGTCTTAAATACCGTGTTAAAGTGTTAATGTGTTATAGTGTTACCGTTGGTGCTTCTTAATTATAGTCTCCCTCGTAATCTAAATAGAGTTTGTTCAAGAGGAGAAGGGGAAAATGTTTGTGGTACGTTGTTGGTTGTATGTTGGGTTGTGAGATTGCTATAAAAGGTAGATGGTAATCGAAAATGTGGGAGTGTAAAATAAACTGTGTAAACCTCACGGAAAACTGTAATATTATTGAACGAGTGAGGTGACCGATGGTCTTTAATCCAGAGCAGTTACAAACGATGTTGCAGGAGTGGGATATCCAAACCCCGGAGGAATTGCA
>JAIPJS010000013.1 GCA_021734025.1 Candidatus Neomarinimicrobiota bacterium | reverse complement strand
GAGCTGGAGATCTTCCTGACTGTGCCCGGACTCGTGGGTGGGATGCTCTGCGAATTCGGACAAAGTAGATTCCCGCACCATCTGCCGATCCGCGCCGCCGAATTTTTCCGGGATATCCAGGGTGTGATGCGTCTGCGTCTGCGCCAGTTCGGTTGATGCCCCGGTCATTTCAATTTCAACTTCGACCATAAAATCCGAATCGGCCGGGAACAGATGGGTTATCCGCTCTCCCACCGTTTCCCCTTTTTCGACGGTGGGTTTCGCCTGAATCCACTCCGGACCAACTCCATGAAATCTTTTGGTGATGTTCCGACCATATCCCAGCGCAATCGCGATGACAGAAGGATGCTGTCCCGGCTGTACCAGCGCCGGAAGTTCGACGGAGCCGTCGCCGGTTTTTAACCGGAGGATATCGCCAGTTTCAATATTCAGTTGTTTTGACGTCTCCGGAGCGATACTCGCATAATTATCCCACGTCACCTTGGAAATCGGATCCGGCATCTCCTGCAGCCACGGATTGTGGGCGTGACTTCCATCCAGCATTCCGGATTTTTGATACGATAGCAGCGTCAATCCGGATGATTCTTCAATTTTCGGGACAGGCTCCAATGCTCCTGCGTCAAACCTTGGTTGCGTCGAAGGTGTATCTGATAAATCCACATAGCCGTCGTGAACGGCATAATCCCAGAAGGTCTGGAAATTTTCTTTGGATCCGCTCTGCGCAAATACTTCCTTTTCCCAGCGATTACGTATCAGCGTGTAGTTGTCGGCGGGCTTACCAATCCATGCAGAGAGCGATTCTCTTAATGTACGTGTATCGCCCAATTTTTGAATGTTCGGCTGTGTTATTGAGAAAATACCATCCACCGGCTTACTGTCATGCCAGGATTCCAAAAAGTGCGGCGTGGGACAGTGCACCGAAACCGCTTCCATAGTTTCATCCCGCTGGTCGTTGAGTCCGATCGTGAGTTCGACTTTTTCAAGTGCCGAGCCGAAATCTTCTCCATTTGAAAGATCATATACAGGATTTACGCCAGAGATGATTAAAGTGCCGACTTCGCCGGACTGCATATCAGTTAAAAGTGATTGAACTGCCTCAGAATTTCCGCGCTTTTGGTACGACGGATTTGCAATATCTACTGTGGTTCCGACGTTACCCAACACTTCATTAATAAATGCGACAGCCTTCTGAACGCTAACATCGTTACTCCCGCTCACCACCAGACTCTCGCCGCGATGCTCCCAGAGCCGGGCAACTAACTCCTTAAAATCGTTTTTGTCTATTGGGAGCTCGTGACTGCCGAATCGCGCTGATCGCCCGGCTTTTTTCGCAACGGTATTCGCCAGGTTTGCCGTCAACCGGTAAATCTCCTGAGGCGACAGCGGAATCCGCAGGTCGGCGTTGCTGCCGGTCAGGGACATCCGGCTCTCCACCTGCACGTGGTACGACATCTCCGGATGCTCCGGATCAGGCGTCCGGTTCTTCGAGTATCCTTTGGAGTACTCCACCGGCGAAATCCAGGTGCCGAGGAAGTCGGCGTCCAGACTCAAAATCATTTGGGCTTTTTCGAATTGATAGCGTGGCAGGACGCGTCTTCCGTACAGTTCTTGATGTGCCTCCAGGATCCCCTCGTACGATACCGGGTCGTATTCGATGTGCGAAAAATTCGGATATTCTTCAGTGAATTCATTTATGACAGCACGTGTAGTCGGACTGGTAACCGTCCCGGTGAGCAGCACTGTCTTGCCGGTTCTTTCTGATAACGCCACCCGGACTCTGCTGTCGACATCATTCCAGGTCGTCGGTTTTCCATCGATCTCCGGCTGGCTGATTCGCTGGGAGTCATACAGATCCAGCACCGATGCCTGTCCAACAGCACAGAGCCCTCCCTGCGAAAGCGGGTGTTGCGGATTGCCTTCGAGTTTGATTGGACGACCGTCCCGGTTTTTCACCAATACCCCGCACCTGGCGCTGCATCCGTGGCAGGTGGAGGCGTACCAGAACGCCTTTCCGGGTGTCACTTCCTCCGGCTTGTTCAGATATGGGATCGCCTTTTTCACCGGGCCGCGGGAGCAGGCTGTCAGCACAGAACCGGCGATTGTAAAACCCGCCGCCTTCAGAAAGGATCGCCGGGTAACGCCGGATTTGCCGGTGAATTTTTTCGGAGGCTCCGGGAATTCAGTCTGCGCCTTCTCCAGATATTCCTCGGTCTCGTCCCGCTCCTCGAATCCCCGCCAGTATTGTTTTTCAGACTTCATTTAAAACTCATCTTTTTGACAGGATTTACGGGATTGACTGGATTTAAACACCAGGAAACTTCCAAAAATCTTGCCGTAATTATTGTATTTTAACTGTTGATACTTAGTTATAATCTCGTTTGAATTCATTGGTATTTATTTGCAGTGTTAATCAAAGCGTTTAATGTGATCTATTATTTTTAGTCAATTTTAATACTAGCCGTTTTTTTATCCTGACAATCCTGTTAATCCTGTCCTATCATTCCTAAAAAAACCTCTCTTTGCCAAGATTTACGGGATTGACTGGATTGTTCCCTACCCGTTCGAAAACGAAAATGTGAATAAAGAGCCATGATTCATTTTTGAATTTCTTCTGTCATAAGGATTTTCTTTTATTCGCGTTTCTTCGCTGTCGCCATTCTTTTTGATTTTATCCTGTATATCCTATGAATCCTGTCAAAAAACCCGGACAGGATTCACTGGATTAATCCCCCCATTCCCCACAAAAAACTGGTAGTAAAAACTGTCGTTCTATCATAAATGATGTCTGCTCTTTTATTCGTGTTCATTTGCGTCTATTCGCGGTTTGTCATTCTTGTTGGTTTTATCCTGTATATGCTGTTTATCCATTCAAAAACCTCAGACAGGATTTACAGGATTCACTGGATTTCCCCACCACCCCAAGAAAGGTTGATACGAAATGATAATTCATTATGAGTTTCTTCTGTCCTAAGAGTTTCCTTTTATTTATATCTATTCGTTTTTATTTAAGGTTTTTATTCGTGTTTTTTAATCCTGTCCATCCTGTTAATCCTGCCAAATTATTAGTAGTGGCAGGCACCACAATCCGTTGAGGCGTATCGTTTTTCCAGTCCGGAAACGAGGTCATTATTCACGTCCCGGTGACAGTTCACGCACCATCCCATGGAGAGCGATTTCGCCTGTTCCACCCGCTCCATGGCCGCCACGTCGCCATGGCACTGCTGGCAATCCACACCGGCGGTCACGTGCCGCCGATGCTCGAATGCCACAAAATCCGGCAGATTGTGCACCTTCGTCCATCGTATCGACTGGGCATCATCCGTATTGGAATACTCCATAGATTGCGGATCAAATCCTGCAGACTCATAAATTTTTCGGATCTCCGCAGAGACGATGAGGTTTGGATCGCGTTCCTCTTCTTCGGCGCGCTGTTCTTCCAGTTTGACCGAATCCCACGGCGCGCTTACGAACTTGTGACAGTTCATACAGGTGCTGGTCGCCGGAATTTCCGCTGTCTGGCTTTTTTCCACACTGGTATGGCAATAGTTACAGGAAATCTCCAGTTCGCCGGCGTGCATCTGATGGGAAAAATCAATGGGCTGCTTCGGCGAATATCCCTGGTGATTTCCCGGACGGTTGATGTTTGTTTGCTGCAGATAGAGTACACCGCCGGCAATCAGGAGCAACAGGACGCCGATACCGATACTGCGGAGAAGAAAACCGTTACGCATCTGCGCCGGCCTCCGTTCGCTTCAGGAGAAAGACAAGTCCGAGTGAAATAATCGAAAGTACGACGAACACCAAAAATCCATTGGCGTATCCGGCATCACCCTGAACTTCAACGAACCAGCCCATCACCGGGGGAATGACAAATCCGCCCAGCGCGCCGAGTCCGCCGACCCAGCCGGAACCACCGCCAACCGCTTCCTCGATATATTGCGGTACCAGTTTAAACACGCCAGCGTTGCTCACGCCCATTCCGATGGCCATTAACAAGAGTCCAATGATAGCCATAACCATGCTGCCACCCCAGATGAGGAGAATAGCGCCGATCAGATTGATAGTCATCGAGACAATAATCGTCGGAACGCCGCCGACTTTGTCGGAGATAATGCCACCGGGAACCCGGATGACTGAAGCGAGAACGGAATAGAGCATGGTAAATCCGCCGGCCACTGCCAGAGGCTTGTTGAAAAATTCCTGCCAGTAGGTCGGGAACCACGCAGTCAGCGCCAGAAAACCGCCAAACGTGGTGAAATAGAGAAAAACCAGGGGCCAGGTGCGCCAGATTTTCGCCGCCTTGATGAGCCCCGTCCACACGCCTTCCTGGGGAAAAAGCTCCTGTCCAAGTTCGGCCGAGGCTGTTTTGGCATCCTGAAAGGAATATCCGTAGTTACGGAGCTGGAAAAAGTAGGCGTTCGGGGCGAAGAAATAGTAGACAGCGATGCCCAGCAGCAGAAATCCCAGCCAGATGCCGTACGTGGCGGTAATCGCGATAGCGCCGATAAGCAGCGGCACTAAATACGAGAATAGTCCCGGAGCAATATTGCCGAAACCGGCGTAGGCGCCAAGGGCCCAGCCCTGCTTCTTCTTTGGAAACCAGTACGAGACCTGCCCGATTCCCACGGAAAACGTGGCGATTCCGCAACCGCTTAACAGCGCAAAGGCTAAGAGCAGCGGATAATAATCGATAGTCAGGCTTTCCGGGCCGACCAGCCAGAGCAGTCCGTACAGGCCGGCCATTCCGGCGGCCGATAAGAGTAGTAATATCAGAAACGGCTTGCGTCCACCGGTGGTATCGACCCACGCGCCAAAGGGAATACGTAACAGTGAGCCGGAGAGGCTGGGCATGGCGACCAACAGCCCCAGCTGGACGGAGGTCATCATCATATTTTCGTCCAGGAGTTTGGCGGTCGGCCCGAACAGCGAGACCGCCGCAAAGCCAACGAAAAATCCCAGAGTTGCGCCGAACAGGCCATGGTTTGGCGAACCGGTAATCCGATCTGCGAGTTTCCGCCCCTTTTTCTCCTGCGGGGACTCGGTCTGCGTGAGGGTGTCAGTCTGTGCATTCATTGGAAATTATTTCTGCCTGGGTTTAAATGTGGTTGTTCTGATACGTTTGCGATCCCAGTTCCAGCGCACCAGCTGCGGCTTTCGCCAGAGATACGGATTCGGCACCACCAAAATGTGTACCAGCCGGGTGAACGGGAACAGCAGCACCATCACGTACGCCGCGATGATGTGCAACTTTACCAGGATCGGCATCGGCGTAATAAAGTTGATCTGCGGATTCAATTTGATGATTGACCAGAGATAGGGCGCCATGGATGCCGCAAACCACGAGCTGCCCCAGCGATGAAAGATCGCGGTGAACAGCCCGGTGCCTACTGAGAACAGCAGGATGCCGATCACAATCCAGTCGGCGGTGGTAGTTGTCATCCGCGCCTTGGTGTCGGTGAACCTGCGAATCATAATATTCACCAGCCCGATGAGCGTAAACACACCGCCGATAAATGCGGTGATCTCCAGCACGTACAGCCGGGCTGGAACGCTGTTCCACCAGAGTACCTGCTTCGGGATGAGGAAACCAATCAGGTGTCCTGCGAGGATGGTGATGATTCCGTAATGAAACGGAACCAATCCCCAGAAATGCTGCTTGTTTTCGAGAAATTGCGAGGACAGGCTAGAGTAGGAATATCCAAGCCGGAGATACCGATAAATAGAGACAAGCAGCAACGTGAAGATCGCCAGATACGGCAGGACGGCATACAGCAGCAGATTCAAATAAGTAAAGCCCTGATTCATTCTTCTTCGCTCCTTCCGTAGGCTCCTTCCAATAGCATGGAGAGAGATTCCACCACGCTCAGATATGGATTTTCCTCCTCACCGAAGCCTTCTATAATGCTGTCAATTGCCGGGTGCATATATTTTCGTACAAAGGTTTCTGTATCAGCCGAATCAAGTTTCGGGAGCACCGTCAGGCAATAGGTCAGATGATCCGGCAGTTCGCCGTTTTCCTGAATTCCATGCTCACGCAGCAGATCCCGCATCTTTACCAGGAACTGGCCGCGCTTGTACTCCTCGCCGTACAGGTGCCAGCCAATCTCCAGTGGACGTTTTTTATTCATCTCGAACGTCTTGACGAATAGTTCCTCGAGTTTGCCCAAGGATGCGTTTTCCGCGTGCTGCACGAACGGCTGAACATGACTCCTGATTTCCGGATATCCTTCCAGAGATTCCACCCACTCCTGAACCTGTTCACTATATTGATCATCCGGATATTTCAGGATTTTCCCGTACGCGGTCAGAATCTCGCCAGTAATTTCTATGTCTTTCTGTTGCGTTTGCATGAGGTTTGTCATGGTATTTCCGGTATTGTGTTATCTATTTTTAGTTCTCTTTTGTAGTAAAGACGTAGCATGAAGGCTGTGTGAGAATGCAATGTCAAGAAAAACCTGTCATTCTGAGCGAAGCGAAGAATCTCCTAGTCCTTTGCTTCCAACTTTTTAAAATCCCTTCGTAATCAAAGCTTTGAGGTGAAACAACGAGATCCCTCGGCTGCGTCCCAACAAGGCAGGACTCCGCTCGGGATGACAAATGTTGTGCTTGATTTATTGTTTTCACCCAGCCTCCATGCTACGTTTCTACATTTATATTCATTGATACTTTTTTCTAATAATTCTTCGTGTTTTCTTCGCGTTTCTTCGTGGCTAACAGTCATTTACGCACCGCGTTTCGGCTCATTCCGAAAGCCGAATCCCGTCGATGTTTTATGCTCCAGCGGATCGTCCATCATCTCCACTGCTTCTTCGCGGTGGGCCGGCGGAATCACAAACCGATCTTCCAGCCGCGCCATGGAGGTGAGCTGGTAGATGCCTTCCGCTTCCTCTGGAGAGCTGTCCGCTTCGGTAAGTATTTTTTCCGCTTCTTCCATGGTTAGATCGCCCACAGTCTTCGCCCGCCGATATGCCCGGACAGCCATCTGCTTTTTGAGCGCGTAGCGAATTTTGCTGTTATTGCCGGCAGCGAACATCTTGCCGAGATACTCTATGGGTGCTCTGGCTTTCTCGAAGTCCGAGAAAAATCCGTCGGACATGCTTTTGACCGTATCCCCGTCAAAACTGGATATTACGGGAAGCAACGGCGGCACGTAGAATAACATGGGCAGCGTCCGGTACTCGATATGCGGCGGAAGTCCTATTCCCCACTCCTTAACGAATTTCCAGACCGGGGAATCCTGTGCTGCCTTGATGGTATCCTCATGGATACCGTTTGCCTTGGCTTCCTTGATAATTTCAGGATCAAAGGGATCAAGGATAATATCCCTGTGGGCGTCAACCAGTTCGTGGTCTTCCTTCTTAGCGGTTTCCTCCAGGCGATCCGCATCGTACAGCAGAACACCGAGATAACGGATTCGCCCCACACAAGAATGAAAGCACGCCGGGGCCTGTCCCGTTTCAAGTCGCGGAAAGCAGAGGATACATTTTTCGGACTTACCGGTCTTCCAGTTGTAATAGGTCTTTTTGTACGGACAGGCTGCGATACAGGCTCGCCATCCCCGGCACCGCTCTTGATCCAGGAGCACGATGCCGTCCTCGCCACGCTTGTAGAGCGCGCCGGACGGGCACGCCGCCACACAGGCGGGATTCAGGCAGTGATTGCAAATCCTCGGGAAGTAAAAGAACACCATCCGCTCGATCTCGAACATCTGCTGACGCTGGGCGTCGGTGAGGGCTTCCAGGTTCGGATCGTTCTCCGCATAGACCGGCGATCCGCCAAGGTCGTCATCCCAGTTGGGGCCTGCTTCCACGTCAATATATTCGCCGGTCACCTTGGAAATTGGCTTGGCCGTGGGCTGGTCGGTACCCTCCGGAGCGTTGAACAGATTGTCGTAATCGTACGTCCACGGCTCGTAATATTCGTCCATGCTCGGCTGGTGCGGATTGTGAAAGATATTCGCCACAATCCGGGCCTTGCCGGTGGACTTAAGCCGGAGCTTCCCGTGCTGAACCTCCCAGCCGCCCTGGTACGTTTCCTGATCCTCCCACTTGGTGGGGTAGCCGGTACCGGGTTTTGTCTCCACGTTATTCCACCACATGTATTCGGCGCCCTCGCGATCCGTCCATATATTTTTACACGCAATACTACATGTGTGACAGCCAATACATTTATCCAGGTGAAAAACCATCGAAATCTGTGATCTGATATCCATATAAAACCTGTGTTAGTGTGTTATAGTGTTCAGGTGTTCAGGTAACGACGTGTTAATGTGTTACCGTGTTACTGTGCTATAGTTAAAACCAGTCCTGTGTCTCACTTGTTGGTAGTCCCCGCTTTAGCGAGTTACAGTTCGTTATTAATATTCTCGTTTGTTCATTTTATTTCTTCGCGTTTTATTTGCGTTCTTCGCGTCTCAGCGGTTCATTTGTTTTTATCTGTGGTCATCGGCTAAATCAGCGTCATCTGCGTGCTATTTCCGTCACCATTTCAATTCCGGGAGTTTCCGCACCAGGATATGCGTGTCGCGGTTGTTGCCGGTCGGGCCCCAGTAGTTGAAGTGATAGGTAAACTGGCCGTAGCCGCCGACCATGAGATTCGGTTTCAATCGGGTGCGCGTCAGACTGTTGTGCCCGCCGCCGCGCCGGTTACCGCGTATCGGGGATTTCGGTACTGAATACGTCCGCTCCGGCGAGTGATACTGGATACAGATTCCTCTGGGAATCCGCGCGCTCACTGCTGCACGAGTAACCACGACACCGTTATCGTTGTAAACTTCCACCCAGTCATTGTCATCGATGCCCAGTTCGGCGGCGTCCTTGTCGTTAATCCAGAACGGTTCCACGCCACGGGATAGCGTCGTCATTCGCTCGTTATCCCCGTAAGTGGAATGGATATGCCATTTTCCGTGCGGCGTGAGGTAGTTCAGCATCATAGAGTTCGTTTCCTTATCGCTGAACTCCAGCTCCGCATATTGAGCGGGCATCGGCTTCGGCTTGTAAGTTGGAAGATGCTCCCCGAACTGTATGTACCCCGGATGATCAAGGTACAGGTGCTGGCGACCGGTGAGCGTCCTCCACGGGACGAGCCGTTCTACGTTATACGTAAACGGGGAATAGGCGCGACCGTCATCCATGAGGCCAGACCACATGGGACTGTTCACGAACCGCCGCGGCTGAGCCACGATATCGTCGAAACTGGTGACGATGTCCCGGCTGCCCTCCGCCAGATCCGCCAGCGGCAGACCGACCTTCTCTTCCATATTTTTGTAGCTGCGATACGCCAGTTCGCCGTTCGTAACAGTGGCAAGATGCAGGATGGCGTTGCAGGCATCCCGGTCTTCGTCCAGAGACGGATATTGGTTTCCGTCCCAGGATTCGGTGGGATGCGTCTCCAGCATCTCGTCGTAGACGTCCTCGATTTCGTAGTGCGTTCCGTGGGCGCCGAGTCCGTTCTCCCGGGCTTCGGGTCCCAGCGATATGAATTGTTTATAGAGGTTTTTATAATCTCTGGAGACGACGTGAAAGGACGGCATGGTCTTCCCAGGGATGGCATCGGCCTCACCGCTAATCCAGTCTTTGATCTCCGGCTGGGCAATTTCAGCGGACGAGTCGTGCGCCAGCGGCTTCGCCACGATGTCCTGCACCGGTTCCGGGAAGTGCTTCTCCGCCAATTCGGAGAACTTTTTCGAGATCTCTTTGAAGATCTGCCAGTCGCTCTTGGACTCCCAGCACGGCGGGACGGCCTTCCCCAGGGGATGGATAAAGCTGTGCATGTCCGTGGAGTTCAGGTCATCCTTCTCGTACCAGGTGGCCGCCGGGAGAACGATATCGGAATAGAGCGCAGAAGAATCCATGCGGAAGTTCAGATCCACCACCAGATCCATCTTGCCCACCGGGAGTTCCTCGTGCCATTTGACTTCCTCCACAGAATCCCGGGCAAACTCTTCATTGGAAATGGAATTGTGGTGCGTACCCAGATAATGTTTCAGAAAATATTCATGCCCCTTGGCACTCGCCAGAATGGCGTTGCCCCGCCAGATGTACCAGACTCGAGGCCAGTTTGCTTCGGCGTCCGGATCTTCCACGGAAAACTGTAATTCCCGTGACTTGAGCTGGTTAACCACGTAGTTCGCAATCGCTTCCTGGTTTGTCGATCCGGTGGCATCTCTGGCTTCGTTCATCAAATCGAGCGGATTCCGGTCGAACTGCGGATAAAACGGCAGCCAACCGTTGCGCACCGCCTGGATCTGGCGATCCATGGTATGTCCCTGGGCAATGGAATCCTCCGTCTGGTTCTTGGGGACGCTGTGATAGTCCGTAAAATTCTTTTCGTAGCGCCACTGGTCGGAATTCACATAGTGCCAGCTGGGAGCGTTTTGCAGGCGAACCGCACCGCCATTCCAATCTTTGGCAAAGGCGATGGAGCTCCATGATTCGCCCGGCGCCAGCTTTTCCTGTCCGACATAATGCGCCAGCCCGCCGCCGTTCACGCCGATGCAGCCGCAGAAAATGAGCGCGTGAATTGGCGCGCGATACATGAGATTGGCGTGATACCAGTGGTTGATGCCCGCGCCGATGATGACCGTGCACTTGCCGTTGGTGTGCTCGGCCGTGGAGGCCCACTCCCGCGCAAACTTGATGATGTTGTCCTTGCTCAGTCCGGTGTATTTCTCCGCCCAGGCCGGCGTGTACGGCTTGTCGTCGTCATAATCTTCCGGATAGTCGCCCGGCAAACCGCGGTTCACCCCGTACTGCGCCATCAGGAGATCGAATACCGTGGTGACGGTCACTTCGCCGTCTTCGGTCTGGATTTTCCGCACCGGTACCGACCTCTGAAAGCTATCACCCTCGCCGAAATTGTCGAACCGGACAGACGCGGTATTTTCCGAGTCATCCAGAAATGTCAACTGCGGATGGATCTTGCTGCCATCTTTGCCGTCCTCCAGCTTCAGGTTCCACTTACCGCCGGCCTCTTCCCAGCGATGTCCTGAGCTGCCCATGGGCATCTTGGGACGATTTTCCTCCTCGTCCCACATCAGGAATTTCCATTCTTCGTTTTCTTCATCGGTATATTGTGATAATCGTCCCGCCCGGAGGAGCTGCCCCGCTTCAAAGTGATCACCATCTTTGGACATCTCCACCAGGAACGGCGAATCGGAATACCGCTTGATATAATCCTGGAAATAGGAGGTCTGCTTTTTATGGTGAAATTCGCTCAGGATCACATGATTCGCCGCCATCCACCAGGCGCCGTCTTGTCCCGCATTAATCGGCATCCACTCATCGGCGTATTTCGAAACCTGACTGTAATCCGGGGAAAAGACATACATTTTCGTGCCGTTGTGGCGGGCTTCTGCTGCAAAATGACAGTCTGGGGTTCTGGTCATATTCAGGTTGGATCCCATGACCGCCAGCATCTTGGCGTTGTACCAGTCTGCGGATTCCTGGACATCGGTCTGCTCGCCCCAGGTTTCCGGGGAAGCGTTTGGCAAATCACAGTACCAGTCGTAGAAAGAGAGCGAGAGCCCACCCATGAGCTGGAGCATCCGGGCGCCGGAGGCATAACTCAGCATGGACATGGCAGGGATGGGCGAAAATCCTGCGATCCGATCCGGGCCGTGACTCTTAATCGTGTGGATATTGGACGCCGCCATAATTTCCAGCACCGTGTCCCAGTCCGTGCGCCGGAATCCGCCCTTGCCGCGGGCGTTCTGCCAGCGATTGCGCTTCTCTTCGTCCGTCACCATGGACGCCCAGGCGTCCACAGGATCATCGTATTCGGCCCTGGCTTCCCGCCAGAGATCCAGCATGGCACCGCGGATATACGGGTATTTCACTCGCAGCGGACTGTAGAGATACCACGAGAAGGAAATCCCGCGCTGGCATCCCCTGGGTTCGTATGCTGGTAGTTTGGACTCCAACTTCGGATAATCCAGCCCCTGCATTTCCCAGGTGACGATGCCGTCTTTGACGTGGATATCCCATGTGCAGCTTCCGGTGCAATTGACGCCGTGGGTGCTGCGTACAATCTTGTCGTACTGCCAGCGATTCCGGTAAAATTCCTCCCACTGGCGCTGCTGCGGGACTACGTCGTCACGGATCCAATTGTTGTTTTTACTCATAATATTGTTACCCTTTCAACTGCATATCTGACAGGATTTACAGGATTGACTGGATTTTTAACCCAACCCGACCCTAAAGTTTTTATTACAATTTGATCTAATTTTTCACCGCATTTGACATTTCAATTCAATTTTGTCATCATTTTATTTATTTGTAATTATCCTGTTCATCTTGTTAATCCTGTCTTTTTCATTTCTATCTAAAACACCATTATTGACAGGATTATTTATCCACCGCTCACCAAACCTCTTTTGAAACCATCTCATTTATTCGCTTTTGTCATTTGACCGTTGTTAATTTTTTGATTTTTTTCTGTTGTTATCCTGTAAATCCTGTTAATCCTGTCGGGATTTTTTCGCTTTTCTCAGTAACGATTTCCGGACACCCCGAAAGCGGAATCCCCAGATCTGATCAAAGATGACCAGCAGCAACGCCGCACCACCGACGCCGAATAATAACAGATTGATGAAGGGGGACATCCGGGCCTGAGCCTTCTGTTGCTGCTGGTTTTGGAGAAAGGCGACTAACGGCAGAACTTCATCAGAAGCGATGGGCTGATTTTTGTACACCGGCTGCATGGTGACGCTCGGAGGTGCGGTGAGCCAGGACGACAACCCTTTTCTGCCCTGCAGCCGTCCGAAGGCGCCTGTAAGGTTCGGGCCCAGCGTTCCGCCGCCCAGTAAGTAATCCTGATCGTTAACGGTGTGGCAGGAGATACAGGACGGGCCGCCGTTTTGCAGATTTTGCGTGCCAAAGAAAATTTTACGTCCCTGCGCCACATCCGCCGGAGTAAGCGGTCGATCGCTGATCTGGGATCCGGCGAATTCGGATTCCTCTTTCTGGGATTCCTCGGCGATAAAATCCAGGAGTGCGTTTGCCAGCTGCCGGTCGATGCCAGGCACGTCGGTCATCACGGCGCCGCGGGCTTCCTTTTGGAGTTTCACGGCATACGGATCGCCGCTGTTCAGCACCTGCTTCGGATTCAGGATAAATTCGACCAGCCACTCCCGATCCTGGCGCTCGCTCACGTTTTTCAGATCCGGACCGGTGAGACGTCCCCCACCGATGGTATGGCAGCTGTAGCAGTTCTGGCGAAAGAATTCTTTTACGGACTGCTGGGCGCTTGCGTCAAAGGGTAAACACAGAATAATTGCGAATATCAGACTGTTCAGAAGATAAAAGCCTCGGTTCACCGAATCGCTCCGTTGTGTTGATTAGTAATTCACTAAATACAGTTACAAGCGCTGTGCCATAATCGGACTATAAATTCTGATTAATAATATATAGGCAGGTTAAATCATTGTTTATACTCATCCTACACATACACCAATTTTTGAAATACGGGCCGAAATTTTGAAATAGGAAATCGTCAATATCTCAGAAAATCGGATACTACGCTATGCAGGGGAAATCACTGGTTTCGGGTAACCGATTGATATTACAGGTAGTTGGAGGTGTATAGTGGAGTATGCACCGGGAAAATTGGGGGATTAATTGATTTATCCTAAACTCAATATCAGTGAAAATACCTTCTCTGTTTTATTGTCCCTTTTGTCTTGAAACAAAAGGGACGAAAAATTCAAGGAAACTCAGAACTCGCACTTCTTCAAATATTCATGGTCTTTCATAATATGCCTCTTGCAGAACATTACTCGGTAGATTCTATCCGGGTGCTCAGACACTGAGTTTCCCAAAATAACTACACTTATCAAAATCATCATTAGAAATGTACCCTGGATTTCACCCAGGGCTATTCATTTTGAGCCCTGTTGGGCTCCCCAAAAAAAGATTGGTTGGATAACAATTGAGTCAGGAGGACTTTCACAGGATTTTCCTGATAGAAGCGTCAGAATCCCAAAGGGATTCAACATGAATAGCCCCGGACTTTAGTCCGGGGTTTGTGGAGCCAGGGGAACGCCCAACCCCGGCAGGGATTGAATGTAATTAGTCGGATCCGGATGAGCAGTCACCGGAGATTCCGTTACACTCCATCTCCGGCTAATCGAACTTAATTTCGTCCCGGACAACGGGACTTAATTTGAATCCCGCTGCAGCGGGCTGGTGCAACCATACGTGTAGCCCGATATGGATTGAAACGTCCCGGAAAGGACTCCTACAGAAGATGAATCTTGAAAAACCAATGTATGGAGCCGAAAAGAGCGAGATCCTTCGACTTCGTCCGGCAGCCGCCGGACTCCGCTCAGGATGACTGGGGGTATTTTTGCTTCGTACAAGTGAGTTATTTCGGGAGAATATAAAAAGGTAATGCCGACCCTTTCAGGGGTCAGCGCCCCTGGAAGGGTCAATGCTCTCCCCATCGTCAATCTCCGTATTGGCTGAATCGATGAGGGTTTCTTCTACGCAATCAACTACTGTCGGCGACGCAAGAAGCGATCACCGACAGGTAGAACGAAAAAAGATGCCATCTTTTCGAAAGATGGCATCTTTAGGTGTTCTAAGGAATCTACTACAGGAAAATTACGAGACCGCAACCTCCCGCTCGATATCAAGCTTCTTCATAATCCGCTGGAAGGCGGCCCGGGTGAGTCCGCACATTTCTGAGGCCTGCGAGACATTCCCGTCGGTCTGTATCAATGCCTTGTTGATATACTGTCGCTGAAAATCCTCAATGACCTGCTGCTTGCAATCTTCATACGGTTCGAGGTCGTCGGACGTCTCGATTGACAGCCCCAGATGCGACGGCAGGATTTTTTTACCATCGCAGACCACCAACGCTCGTTTGATGGTATTCTCCAGTTCCCGTACATTACCGCTCCATTGCTGTTCCCGCAGGTATCGCAGCGACGCGGGTGTCAACTCCGGAACCAATGTTTTCTTTCCGAGAATTTCGACGGAAAAACGTTCGATAAAGTGCTCAGTAAGTGCCGGGATGCATTCCTTCCGCTCATTTAGCGTTGGCAATTCAATTCTGAATACATCGATGCGGTATAGGAGATCTTCCCGGAATTCACCGGCTTCCACCATCTCCTCCAGGTTCCGGTTGGTGGCGGTAATCAGCCGGAAATCCACGGAGACATCCTCGCCGCCGCCGAGTGGACGGATGACCTTATTCTCCAGCACCCGGAGCAGTTTGCCCTGGAATGCCATCGACATGGAAGCGATCTCATCCAGGAAAATAGTGCCACCCTGCGCCTGCTCGAACAGGCCTCTGGTATCTTCATGCGCGCCGGTAAATGCACCCTGTTTGTACCCAAAAAGTTCCGACTCCAAAAGGGAATCCGGGAGCGCCGCGCAGTTGATAGCGAGGAACGGCTTCTCGCTCACGCTGCTCTTTTCGTGGATCGCATGGGCGATGAGTTCCTTTCCCGTGCCGCTCTCGCCTTCCACCAGAACCGGCACCGTTTTGGGCGCCACCTGCTCTGTCATTTCCAGTACTTTGTGCATCTCAGGTGACCGGGCGATAATTTTTTCCGATTGGTAGTGTTCCTGTGAGCGCTTTCTTCGCTTTCTTGCCAATTGCCGGTATCCTGCGCGTTCCACAAAATCCAGGATCTCCTGGTTGTCGAACGGCTTGGTTATAAAATGTGAGGCCCCGTTCCGCAAGCATTGTACTGCGAGTTCGATGGTGCCATATCCGGTGATGAGCACCACTTCTGTGTCCCCCCAATTCTCAGTAATTCGCTCCATCAGGTCGACACCGGACATGCCGCCCATCTTGATGTCGGTGAATACGATATCGAACGCCGTCTCGCGCAGCATGGACAATGCCGTCTCACCGGATTCTGCAATCCGGACGTTGCATCCCAGCGATCCGATAAGGCGCTGGAGTCCCCTACGCACGTCTTCCTGATCGTCGACGACCAGAATATCAAGATCATTGAAATCCATGGATTCAGTTGACTGCGGTTTGGACATGGTTTTCTTCCCCACTCATCGTATCAAAAATTGCTTTTTCTCCAAAAGACTTCCCATCCCTGGGAGGTTCGGGATTGGATGCGGCCTGGCTCGGAAGTTGAACCCTGAATGTGGTGCCGGACTCGCCGGTCTCCATCAGCGTAAGTGTACCGCCGTGCGCCTTGACGATGCGCCGGGCAGTCGGAAGCCCCAATCCCGTGCCGCCGCTGCTTTTGGTAGTGAAAAACGGTTCGAATATCTCATCTATGCACTCATCCGGAATGCCACTTCCATTATCGGAGACGTATAGGATGTATCCTTCGTCATGATCTTCAATGGTAATCCTGATATGTCCGTCTTCCTCCGGCAGTGCCTGAATGGCGTTCATCACCAGGTTCACCACTACCTGCTGGAGCTGCACTTTGTCTCCATCGAGCGTCACCTGAGGAATCTCGGCCTCGATGTCAAACCGCACCTCTTTTCGCTCGTATACCGGCTTGAGAAAACGAAGAACATCCTGCACCACCTGCTTCAGATCCACCTCTTCGATCTCCGGCTGGGGTGTCCGGGCGTAATCCAATAACTCCTTGATGATCTTCTGGCAGGACTGGGTATTCCGCTGAATCACCTCGGTGTGTTCACGGTATGGCGAATCATCAGACAGTTCCCCCTGCATCATCTGATTGTACATGGAAATAGCGGCCAGCGGACTATTGAGTTCATGCGCCACTACAGCCGAAATTTTGCCCAGGACGGTAAGCCGTTCCTGGTGGGACTGCCGTTCGCGCATACGCTCTCGCTCCGTGATATCTCTGGCAACCAGCACCTTGCCAACCTCGTCATTCAAACCCGGAAGTTGGGTTGATAATACCTCAAAAACGCCTTTCTCTGTTCGTAAAATGCAGGTATGAGAACCGAATTTCCTCCGCAGGCACTGAATGCAATCCTGGGCTGAACCGTTTTCCCGGCACTGTGAAGTACGGAACTCGGAGATATCCTGTTCGATAATTCCAATGATTGGTTTCGCCGCCCGGTTTGAGAGGACAATTTCCCCTGACTTGTTGAGGAGTACCAACCCATCCTGCATGGAGTGCACCAGCGTATCCAGTCTCTGGTGTTCCAGACGTAGTTCCTCCTCCCTCTGGCGTAGATCTTTCGCGGTTTGCTCCAAATTGGTGGTTCGTTCTTCAACCGCCTGAGCCATATGGTTGAAGGTGCGCGCCAAGTGTCCTATTTCATCTTCGGAGTCGTTTTCCAGCCGGACGGAGAAATCGCCGTCCTTGATCCGGAGCGCCATATTTTTGAGCGCATCCAGCGGCTGGATGACAAATCTCACCGGAAAATAGAGCAAGACGAGTGTGGTCAACGCAATGAGGATCCCCGCCCCAAGGAATTTACCCTCCAGCGAGTTGATGGAGGTAAAAGCCGGAGTGGCGTTCAATTCAATGAGAACATTCCAGTCAGTATTTTGCAGTGGATAGCTTTGGCCGAACATTGTTTGACCATGTTGGCACGCGTGATGCCCCAGGTGCTGTGAATATCTCGCAGCGCCAGCAGCCGAACTCAATGGTTGCAAATCATCCAGGTTCAGCGTTACCCATGGTATTTGCAACGCCCCATCCCGCCTGTCGAAAAGTGTTAGGTATCTTTCGCCCTGAGATTTCCGGACGGCGCTATTAAACTCGGCAGCGGTAGTCTGCAGGATTGCATCGGTCTTCACTACGCTAAGAAGTGAGCCGAGGGTTTCGGTGTGATTGATATTCCATAGTGGGGTTATAATCGCAAATTTACTTCCGTTTCCCAGCGAAACAATTCTGGTCTCTTCCGAGACATTTTTTGCAGGAAAGTTAGCAGGTAATTCGTGATTCGTTGAACCGGCACGAACGAGTGGATTCCCGTTTCTTCCGAGAATTGCCAATCCGATAAAGGCATCTTCCAGTGGCAATTTATTATTCCGGAGATGAGTGTAAAGCGCCTCCTTTTCGGCAGCAGTGGATTTTGCGAGCAGCCCTTCGATATGGGTGCGGATGTAGCCATCCGACGCAAAATCTTCGGCCCGGCGGCTTAGGGTTTCGAACTTTTTGTCCAGTACTGTGGCCTGGGCGTATGCTTCGCTCCGGAGACGATTTTGGATCTCCGCCTCCATGGAATGATACACGGAGTTGGCCACCAAATAGCCTCCGATACCGAACGCCACCAGACACAGCAGAACAAAGGTAAGCGGCAGCTTGTATTTGATCGGTACTTTTGAGAGTGGATCTTGCTTGAACCACTTCATGATAATTACCTCTCAGGAATATTACGGTATATCCAGATCAGCCCGGAACTGCCGAACCATCTGGAGGTCGGCCAACGAATGGTTTTGCAGGAATTCGGTGATGTGATTCTTCACCGCATTCCATTCGCAGACCATGGAGCAGGCCCGGTCGACGGTGCACTCGAATTCGTCGAAGATGCACATTTCATAGCGTTGGAGATCTTCCAGCACAGCGACCACATCATAGAGGCCGATCTCTCCCGGAGCCCGGGCCAAACGGAACCCACCTGAGCGCCCCCGGATGGATTCCACAATCTCCTCCTTCCGGAGATCCTGCAGAATTTTGCCAAGGAAATGCCCAGGGATATCCAGCGCATCTGCGATCTGGTGTACACCACTTCGGGCATCCGGCGCCTGTTCCGCCAGGTAGACTAACGCATTCAACGCATATTCTGTCGCCTTGGAATAGATCATAATATCAGACCTTTTACTCTTTTTATAAAATACGTACGAAGTTGGCCATGTCAAGGATTATTTAAGACTTTTATGTCTGAATTGCAGGAATAGCACACAGTCCGCCGCGGCGGAACGCTGATTGAGCAGATGACCACAGATAAAAACAAATAAACCCTAGGCCGCGAAGAACGCAAAGAAAACGCGAATAACAGATTGAGAAAACAACTAAAAACAAAACAAGTGATGAGCTTGATCGGAGTAGATGGAGCTACAAACACGAAAACCACTACGGGTACAGAATTCATGACGTAATTTTTTCAAACACAACTCACCCTCTTATTCTCCCTCTCTTCCGAAGAGAGGGAGAAACACGATGTCGAAGGATTGGGAAAACGTGTTCCCCTTCCTCTTCAGAAGAGGAAGGGGACAGGGGATGGAGTTGTGTTGTTGGACACAGGACTGAAGACTCAAGACACTTGACAGGTTTTTACTATAACACAATAACACTTTAACACAATAACACGGTGTTACCTGAACACTTGAACACTTCCGTTACTCTAAAAGCTTCGCCGCCGCTTCATCCAGCCACCAAGCGGTCTCCCCCTTTTCCGGATTGACCAGGCTGGCGGGGAATTCTTTTGACTGGGACGTTCCTTCCAGCACTTCGTTGACAGCGTGTGCTTTATTTTCGCCGGCAACCAGGAAATAGATATTTTTCGCGGCATTAATGACCGGCAACGTTAGTGTCAAACGCGTTGGCGGTGGTTTGGGTGAGTCGGTAACGACTCCAACCAGAGTTTCCTCTTCTTCCAGCAGATCGTGATTGGGGAACAGGGAGGCGATGTGTCCGTCGCTGCCCATTCCCAGCAATACCAGATCAAATCGAGGAATGGCATTCGAAAACTCCGGGAATATCCGCCGGAGTTCATCAGAATGGGTTTCTGCCGCAATCTCGGGGCGATCGTATCCCGTCGGCATAGGATGCACATTCGCATCAGGGATTTCTATATGATTCAGCAACGCCACCTTCGCCATCCGATAATTACTATCGGAATGATCATGTGGGACATAGCGTTCATCCCCCCAATAAAGGTGAATATGCCTCCAATTGATTTTATCGGAATATTCGCTCCCCAGCAGCCGGTAGAGCGGCTTCGGCGTTGAACCGCCGGTCAAGACGAGGTGGAAATCAGCGCCGAACTTTGTTTTTTTCTGCATCTGTCCGGCGATATCCCGTGCCAGGGCCTGATTCATTGCCTCCCGATTTCGAAATACTTTCACATCTTTGCTCATAGTGAAAACCACCGTTCATCATATGTTCTTGGTAATTTGATAGCTTCTTTTGGCCCCCAGGTGCCGGCCGGATAATCGTATATCGGCAGATCCGCCTCGAGAATGGGGGTATACAAATTCCAGGAAGCTTCGACTTCATCGGAATGGACGAACAGCGTTTGATCGCCCTGGATGATATCCAGCAGCAATGTTCGATACGCATCCGGCAACGGTTCGAAGACATCGCCGTAGCGGAATCCAAGGTCATGCGTTTGGATGTTCAGCGGCTCACCCGGTGATTTCACCTCGAACTGGAGATCCACGCCTTCGTTGGGCTGGAGCGTGAGAATCAATGAATTGGAACTTACGGTACACCGGTCATACGGATTAAATACCGATACCGGCGGCCGGTGAAAGCGTACGACAATCTGCGTGGAGCGTTCCGGCAGCCGCTTGCCGCTGCGGATGTAAAACGGCACACCCTGCCAGCGCCAGTTTGAGATTTCCAGGCGCATGGCAACGAATGTTTCTGTTGTGGAATTCTCCGGTACATTTGGCTCATCGAGATAGCCTGGTACGGATTCACCGTCGATTTCCCCGGCGGTATATTGCCCCAGAATAATGTCGTCCTCATCAATTTTTCGAATGGATTGCAAGACTTTTACCTTTTCAGCACGAATGGCATCAGCGGTGAATGAGACGGGGATCTCCATGCCAACCAGTGTCAGTAACTGGGTCAGATGATTCTGTACCATATCCCGGAGTGCGCCGGACTCATCGTAATAGCCACCACGACGCCCTACGCCAAGTTCTTCGGCCACGGTGATCTGCACACTATCGATATGTTCCCGGTTCCAGAGCGATTCGAAGATGGCATTGGCAAACCGGAAGACCAGCAGGTTTTGTACGGTCTCTTTCCCGAGGTAGTGGTCGATGCGATAGATTTGGGACTCTTCAAAATGTTTATGCACAATCTCATTGAGTTCGTGTGCCGATTTCAAATCGTGCCCGAACGGTTTTTCGATGACGATTCGCGTCCACCCGTCGCTATGGTTCAGTCCGACGCGACCCAATCCTTTAATTGTTGGCTCGAACGCCACCGGTGGCAGCGCCAGGTAGAAAACCCGGTTCCCCGGCATATCGTAGTCAGCCTCCAGCGAATTGATGCGATCGGCCAGGGCCTGGTAATCTTCATCTTTGCCATTGCCAATGGACTGAAAATGCAGACAGTCACTGCACCAAATCCTGGCGGCATTTTCGGAAAAATTGTCCGTCTCCTTTAGGGCGTCCACCGCCCACTGCCGGTACTCGCCGTCTGCCATTTCACTTCTGGAGACGCCAAGGATCATACACTGATCCCTTGAGACCAACTGATTTTCCACGAGATGGTAAATCGCCGGCAGCAGTTTCCGCTTCATCAGGTCGCCGGTGCCTCCGAAGACGATAAAAAGATGTTTCTCTTCAGGAATTTCAGTCATTGACACACTCACTCTCTATTCTACAATCGCTGCTGAATTTGATTTGAGTCTTTCTCAGGCAATAGCCTCTAACTTCTCCCGCGAGTCTCAATATCTCACCGGCGTCTTTTTATCTTGATGCTGTTGAGAATTTAGTATTTGACGGTGAAAGTTACAAAGGAGAGACTTGGGAACAGCCAGCGTTCAGGCAGGTGCTTAGGAAATCACCTTTACTTCTCCTGGACGCTTGTTTTTTGCATCGCAATAACCGGTTTCGACATAAGGTTGCCTGGGAATTAACGGGTTAGACTTGCTCTCTATCATCCATGATATTCCGGATACGCCGGGCAATTTCATCTATGGTAAACGGTTTTTGCAAGAATTGGATTGTTTCGATATCGATACCGTGCCGTGTGAGAATATCGTCGGTGTATCCGGACATGAAAATTATCCTTGCCGCAGGATTGATTTCCCGTATCCGCTGTGCGACCTCCGGCCCCACGATGTCTGGCAGCACCACATCCGTTATTATGACATCGATTTCCTCGGCCTGCTCCGAGTATAATTCGACAGCTTCCGTCCCGTTTGAAGCCGTCAACACTGTATATCCCATGTGCTGTAGCCCTTTTTCGGTGAGGTACAGGATCTCTTTTTCGTCTTCTATGGCAAGGACTGTTTCGTTCCCTGTGAGCGCCATCCCGGAAGCGTGCACTTCCGCGGATTCCGGGGCAGTGGTGCTATAGGTCTGGAGATAAATACGAAAAGTGGTCCCTTTTCCGGGTGTACTTTCTGCGGAAATATATCCATCGCTTTGCTTAACAATGCCGTACACGGTTGACAGCCCCAATCCGGTGCCCCGACTCCTGGACTTTGTCGTGAAAAAGGGTTCATAGATTTTTTCTAATGTCTCCTGGTCCATACCAATGCCGGTATCTCCGACGGCCAATTCAACATAGCTCCCGGGAGCAATTTTTACATCCTCCCGGATCTCCGTGTCCGCGAAAAATACATTTTGGGTGGCAATGGAAATTGTGCCGCCGCTGGGCATAGCATCTCTGGAATTCACGGCCAGGTTCAGGAGTACTTGTTCTAGCTGCCCGGGATCCACGCGGACATCGTTTAATCCGTCGGCGCACTGAATATCCAGGTGGATATCTTCGCCCAGGAGACGCTGCAGCATCCCCTCCAGATTCTGTACTAGTGAGTTAATATTGATAATTTTGGGCTGGAGCTGCTGCTTTCGGCTGAATGCCAGCAGCTGGGAAGTAAGTGCCTGGGCCTTTTCACTGGCTTCATGCACCCGCTGTAAATTCGCATGCTGTGAGTTGGATTCGTCGATTTCATTTAATGCGAGGCTACTGTATCCCTGGATTACAGTCAATATATTGTTGAAATCGTGAGCGACTCCTCCCGCCAAACGGCCGATGGCCTGCATTTTCTGCGATTGCAAGAGCTGTTCTTCCAGCTCCTTCCGTTCGGTGATCTCTTCCTTCAGGGCAACAAAGTGGGTAATAGAGCCCCGGTTATCCAAGATCGGACCGATAGTCAGAAACTCCCAGAATTCCGTTCCGTCCCGCCGGGTATTCTTAAATTCTTTCCGCCAGGTTTTACCAGCGGTCACGGCCGCCCACATTTCCTGAGCCAGCTCCGGCGCCTGCTCCTTCCGGATGACTATTTCTTCCCCGAGTTCCCGGACCTCTTCCTCGGTATATCCGCTGACTTCCAGAAATTGCGGATTGGTATACTCAACCCGGCCTGCCTTATCCATAATAATTACGGACATTGGCGCCTGTTCTATGGCATGCCGGAACTTCCGAATCTTTGATTCCGCCTTTTTTCGTTCGCTTATCTGGGTGTTTAATCGACGGTTAATTGCCTCCAACCGTTGGTTTTGGCGCACCATATTCCGGGTGCGTAATCGATATCCAAGATAAATGATTCCACCTAACAACAAAATTACGGCGCCCCTGAATCCCAGAGTTTCCCAAAAAGGCGGAGTCACGGAGATGGCTAATGATATTCCCTCATCATTCCAGACGCCATGATTATTTGACCCACGGACCCGGAAGGTATAGTCACCCGCCGGCAAGTTTGTATACGTCGCTGTCTGTCTGGTGCCCACATAATTCCAGTTCTGTTCAAAATCCTCCAGTTTGTAGGCGTACTGATTTTTCTGGCTGGCGGCATAACTCAAAGCAGCAAACTCAAACGTGATAACAGACTGATCGTGTGTAATTGTAATATGGGCAGTCTCGCTGATATGCTTTTCCAGGGGTGAGTTCTCTCCGCGAATTGGTACCGATTGATTAAAAATTTTAAAGTCGGTGATCACGATTGGCGGGCTATAAGTTTCGTCACGTACCTCCTCTGGTCTAAACAGCGTAAACCCGTTCATACCGCCAAAAATCAGTTCACCGGCAGACGTTTTATAATACGCGTTATAGTTAAACTGGTTGCCCTGGAGCCCATCGGTGGCATCGTAATTTTTCGTGTCACCGGTCTCCGGATTAAACCGGCAAATTCCGTTATTGGTACTCAGCCAGAGATTCCCGGCGTCATCTTCCAGGATCCCATAGATGGAGTTATTCGGCAGGCCGTCACGCTCTGTAAAAGCCTTAGCCTGCCCCGTTTCTCTGTTAAACAAATTCAGGCCGCCACCCTGAGTCCCAATCCAGAACCGGCCTTTGCTGTCCTCCTGAATTGTCTGGACAAAACTGCTGCTGAGTGTAGTTTTGTCATTCGGATCAGATGTATACCGTGTAAAGGTATGATCACTCGTATTAAACCGGTTCAGCCCCCAAAATGTGCCTACCCAGAGCACACCATCGTTATCCTTATATACGAGATTACAATCATTATGACTCAGACTCGTTGGGTCGCCGGGCACATTCACGTACCGGTCAAAATCCCCTGTATCCCGCCGGTAAACACTTACCCCAACATGGGTAGTCATCCAAAGATCCCCATTATCATCTTCGACGATTGAATAGACATCGTTATTGCTCAGACTTCTGGGATTTTCAGGATCGTGAAGGAAGTGTGTAAACGTATCACTATCTGGATCATACCGGTTAAGACCGTGAGCGAATGTCCCTATCCAAAAGTCTCCGCGGCTCCCCTGGAGGATTGTCTTAACATTATCCCCGGAGATGGAGTTTGGTTTATCCGGATCGCTGGTTAAGTAGGTGAAATCCCCAGTCGCCCGATCCAGATAGTTTATCCCCCCGGATTCTGTCCCGATCCAGAGGTTTCCGTTATCGTCTTCCTCGATGCCAAAGACGACCCGACTATTCAGGGTGTGATTGCTCCCCTCAACTGCCGGAAAATGGTTGAATGCAATAGTATTCTTGTTGAGATAGTCGACGCCGCCCCGGGTTCCGATCCAAACATCGCCGGCGGCATCCCGGAAAATATGTTGCACCGATTTATGTGTGAGGCTCGAACGTTCTGATTCAGTGTGGGTATACTTTATCATCCTGCCATCATCCGGATTGTAGATATATAACCCTTCTCTGCTTCCTATCCAGAACCGTCCATCGTCGTCCTCATGAAATGCCCGGATCGTCAGAATGGTTTCCCCGTTAACCCCACCGATTTCTTCTGCTTCACCGGATTCCGGGCGGAATCTGAAGGCTCCGGCGGTATCAGCGCCAACCCAAATATTCCCATTGCCGTCCTCAAATATAGAATGGATAGCCGACGAAAGTTTCTCCAGCCCACCCGATTTATTCTCACTGTGCTGAAATGTCTGCGTTTCTCGTCTGAACCGATTCAGACCGCCCCCATCGGTTCCAACCCAGATCCGGTTTTGAGAATCGACGTAGACACATCGCACAAAATTATGACTGAGACTGGTTCTGTCTTCCGGATCATGGCTGTAATTTTTAATAGTATACTCGACAGGATCAAACCGCGTTAATCCATCTCTGGTGCCAATCCAGAGAATACCGGCCTGGTCCTCGGCAATCGCATTCACATTTTTACTAATCGGTCCGCCGGAACAATTCAAATCCTCCGGCACTTCTAAAAACCGATCAAAATCCCGATCGTAGAGATTCAGGCCACCTGCATCAGTAGCGACCCATAAATTTCCATGCGAATCTTCATGAATATCGCGGATCAAATTGTGAGTGATACTACCGGAATCACTGAGGTTATACTGATACTCCGTGATTTTATATCCATTATAGCGATCCAATCCGTCATTGGTCCCGAACCACATAAAACCCCGACTATCCTGCAGGATACAGTTTACTTTACTATGAGATAAGCCGTCATCGATGGTCAGGTGTTCGAATTGAAAGAGGTTGGTCTGGGCTGTCAGAGCGAACGGGATAACAATTAGCCCGATTAAAAATAGATATTCGGAACACTGAATTATTACATTTACGCAGTTATTTTGCTTCTTCATTAGATAATTCGGCGCCCAGATTCATATATCGTGAGAAATCGAGTGATGCGATCCCCGCCGTAAGTTTTAATGGTAAATCCCCGTGGAAAGATATTTTATTATCGGACGGGATCGGAATTTTTCCAGCGGGTAATTCCGATTGTCCCTTTGAGACAAGGACAGGCGATGTCCCCTTGCGCTTAGCTCTATTTGGTAAATTCTATCCAATAATCAAAATACACACGAATAGAATGATAAGAATATGATATACGGTTCGCAAGAAATCCCGTTCAGGTAAAATAGTTCCCACCGAGATAAAAAAACTGGCTGTGTAGGTGAATGCTTCCACAGCCAGCTTCCAAAGATGTACCTGCCGCACTTTCCCGCGCGTTATTTAGATTGTGTTATCTCGGACTCGGGTGGTGTTCCTGTCGGATATACCTCCAGTTCGTCTTTTACGGACCATCCGGTCTTCAGGCCAACCACAAACCATCCGAGTGCCAGTACCCCTGCAGCGAAGATAGTATCTCCGATGACCCGGAGCCACCGGATGAAATCCAGTGTAGGATTCTGCAGAAATTCGGCCGACCGGGCAAACCAGAGACCGTGTTTTACACTAGCCCAGGTCTGTGCAAGTCCTACAGGCAATACACTCAGGAGCACCATCAGGGCCAGGCCGATATTGATGGACCAGAATGCAAATTTAATCACAGGCTGCTTCCAGACCTTATGCGTCGCCAGTCCCTTCAGGACGAACAGCATTAATCCGATACCCAGCATTCCGTATACGCCGAACAGTGCGGTATGTCCGTGCACCGGCGTGGTATTCAGTCCCTGCATATAGTACAACGCAATTGGGGGATTAATCAGGAATCCAAAAATTCCTGCTCCAACGAAGTTCCAAAATGCCACAGCGATAAAGCTATAAATTGGCCATTTGTACGCCCGGAGCCATTCTTTGGCCCGGCTGATTTCCAAGTGTTGATACGCCTCAAACCCTATTAATACAAGTGGCACCACTTCCAGGGCGCTAAAACTGGCGCCCAGCGCCATTACCGCCGTTGGTGTCCCG
Organism: Candidatus Neomarinimicrobiota bacterium; assembly: GCA_021734025.1. Classification (NCBI taxonomy): domain Bacteria; kingdom Pseudomonadati; phylum Fidelibacterota; species Fidelibacterota bacterium. The sequence continues at coordinate 89,946 of JAIPJS010000013.1, read as the reverse complement.
GTGAAGTAGAGGTGATGAAACGTCCCAATAATGCCGCCGAACAGAAAAATCACCGTAGAAAACAGTACGGTCGCCGTGGCAATTTTCGTTCGAAGTAAACCCATCCGAACAAACAGGAAAGCAATGACTACTGTAGCAAAGACTTCAAAAAAACCTTCCACCCAGAGATGGACAACCCACCAGCGCCAGTATTCGGCGACGGCCAGATTTGTCTGGCGCCCCCACATAAGGCCGGCGCCGTAAAACAGTGCGATAGCCACCGATGAGATAAAAAACATGCCCAGCAGGTGCCGGTTGGAAGTCTCCTGTTGGAATGCTGGCCAAATGGCCCGGCCCATCAGAAACAGCCAGATAAAGAGGCCGGCGAACAGAAAGATCTGCCAGAAGCGGCCGAGATCCACATATTCATATCCCTGATGCCCGAACCAGAAGTTCGTCTCCAGGCCAAGTTTCTGCATGATTCCCATCCATTGGCCGGCCAGTGAGCCGACGACAATGACCAGCAATGCACCGAACAATATATTGACGCCGAGTTTCTGGTACTTCGGTTCATAGCCTGAGACAGCCGGTGCAATGAACAACCCGGTTGCAAGCCAGGACGTCGCAATCCAAAAAATTGCCAGCTGGATGTGCCAGGTTCGACTCACCGCATACGGGAGCCAATCCCCCAGCGGAAAACCGTAAAACCCGGAGCCCTCCACGCCGTAATGGGCGGTAATTGCCCCCAATACCACCTGTACTACAATCAAGGCGGTCACCACCCAGAAGTACTTGAGCGTCGCTTGCATTGATGGTGTGGGCTGTAACCCCAGCAACGGATCCTGATCCGGCATCTCCTCCGGGTCGAACTCCTCTTCGTGACTTGAGACATAGTAATAGGTTAATAATCCGATACCGGCCAGGAGGATAATCACGCTAAAACCGGTCCAAAGAATGAGAGAGCTGGTGGGCTTATTCCCGACCAGTTCATCCGGTGGCCAGTTATTGGTATAGGTAATATCTTTCCCTGGTCGGTTGGTCACGGTTGCCCACGACGCCCAGAAAAAGAAGGAATTCAGCGGTTTTAGTCTCTCCTGATGCTTGATGGAATTTGCCGGAATTGCGTAGGCATCCCGCAAATCACTTTTCGATGGATCGTCAGTAAATAATCCACTGTAATGTTTACTTATCTCCTGGAAAGCCTCCGCCCGAATTGGCGCAATAACGATTTCGTCGGTTTCCGGATCGTAGGAATTGGTACGGACTTCCTTCTGTAATCGCGCTTTGAGCGCCGCCTGATTTTCAACATCCAGTTGTTCGAAGGGTTTGCCAAAGTCCTGTTGCGCCCATTGATTCAGGATATATTCTGCTTCACGATGCAGCCAGTCAGCAGACCAATCCGGTGCCACGTAGGAGCCGTGCCCCCACACTGTGCCCACTTCCTGACCTCCCATGGATTGCCATACATTCTGGCCATCCTTGATCTCCTGTCCCGTCATCACAACCTGTCCATCGGTCGTCACCACACGTTCCGGAACCGGGGGTGCCTTCCGGTAAATTTCACCGCCGTAATAGCCGAGGATGGCAAACGAACCAACCATCACTGCGATGAAAGCTATCCATAATTTCCGGTTATTCATCTGGAGAGCTCCTATCTATTTATCATGTTATTTTTTTTATACTAACGCTTTGTATTCTATGACAATTTTGTCTCAATTTCAAATATCCCCATGCTATAAATTCATCCGGTATTTTATATTTCAGATTCATTTGTCTGAATATAGTTTCCCGTCGGCGCCTTAACAAGATGAATTTGTCTTATTTTTATCTTCTGCGGATTGGAGTTCTGTGCGATATTCCACTGATAAATTCTGTTTCTTCCGGAGCGGAATTCTTTTAAAATAATAGTTTTGAAAACAAAGAGGATATGCAATGCACTATGACTGACTGGAAAAAGTTGCCTTTTGAAGCTTCGGCCGAGATCCGGGTTGGAATAAGCAGCTGTCTGTTGGGAGAAGAAGTCCGGGTCAACGGCGGTCACGCCCACGATTCCTTTATCACATCGGTACTAGGCCAGTATTTTTCCTGGGTTCCTATTTATCCTGAGGTGGATATCGGCATGGGAACGCAGCGGGAAACCATCCGCCTGGAAAATGAAAATGACTCGATTCATCTTCGGGCACCCAAATCAGGGACAGACTATACCGAAAAAATAAAGTCCTATGCGGATGAACGCATAGTTCATCTTTCGGAGCAACCGCTGCATGGCTATATCCTGAAAAAATATTCGCCCTCCTGTGGCATGGAGCGGGTGCGGGTGTACGACGAAAATGACGTACCGACCAGAACCGGCCGCGGTGTGTTTGCCCGGGCGCTCATGGAAAAATTTCCGCTGCTCCCGGTGGAAGAAGAAGGCAGGCTGCGGTATGCTCATTTCCGGGAAAATTTTGTAGAGCGGGTCTTTGCGTACTATCGACTACAGCAGTTTTTATCCGCTACCCCGCAGCCGGGCGAACTGGTGGAATTTCATACCCGACATAAGCTGACCCTGATGGCTCATCACCAGGACCGCTACCGGGAATTGGGGCGAATTGCCGCAAAGGCAGGTACAGGCGATTTCACCGTACTTCTGGACGAATATTCCTCCTTTTTTATGGAGACGATGGCTATCCCGGCGACGGCGAAAAATCATACGAATGTGCTTCAGCACGCGCTGGGATATTTTCGTCAGTATCTGGATTCTCCAGACCGTCAGGAAATGGCGGATTATATCAGCGATTATCGCTCAGGTTCTGTGCCCCTTATTGTACCCATTACAATGATGAAACATCATTTGCGAAAGTACCCTATTAAATGGTTGGAAAAACAGGTATATTTCCATCCGTATCCCCCGGAACTGAAACTCTGGAATCCCATTTAGGACAAAACTATGCCTAACGATACGCTCCTCTGGATCGGCTTCAACATCTTTGTGCTCATTATGCTCGCCATCGATCTGGGTGTTTTTAACCGGGAAGCCCATAAAATAACGGTGCGGGAATCCCTGATCTGGACGGCAGTCTGGATCGGATTGGCGCTGTTGTTTAATGCCGGAATCTGGTATTACAGCGGCACGGATAAGGCTCTTGAGTTCCTCTCCGGCTATCTGATTGAAAAATCCCTGAGCATGGATAACCTGTTTGTCTTCCTGGTGATTTTCACCTATTTCAAAGTGTCTAAAGAGTTCCAACATAAAGTATTGTTCTGGGGTATTATCGGGGCCCTCGTATTTCGCGCGTTATTTATCTTCGCCGGCGTTGCACTCATCAATAAATTTCACTGGCTCATCTATGTGTTAGGAATTTTTCTGCTCTATACCGGATTTAAGATGGCATTCCAGTCCGACCATGATGTGGACGTGGAAAAAAATCCAATGCTGAACCTGGTACGCAAAATTTTTCCCGTCACCGGACAGTATCGCGGAGACCGGTTTTTTATCAAAGAACAGGGGAAGCTATTTGCCACTCCACTGTTTATTGTGCTGGTTATGATCGAAACTACTGATGTCATGTTCGCGGTAGATTCCATTCCGGCGATTCTGGCCATCAGCCGGGACCCGTTCATTGTGTACAGCTCAAATGTGTTTGCGATCCTCGGATTACGGGCGCTCTTTTTTGCCCTGGCAGGCATCATGGAACTGTTCGAATATCTCCATTACGGCCTTGCAGCAATCCTGGGATTTGTCGGGATGAAAATGCTGTTGTCGGAATGGGTGCACTTGCCGGTCTGGCTGGCGTTAACCGTGATCGCAATCATTCTAACAGTGACGATTACCACCTCAGTGTATCATGGCAAAAAGCAAAGCCCCGAATCGGCGTAGGTTTCTCTGGAAAACTCTCTCATGGGTCATCAAACCGCCTATAGAGATTTCAGGACTGTAGCCACCATAAATTCTTGGGATATTGAAACGCTTGCGACTAAATTATAGTCACTTTTTTCGGACATTCAGATTGTCTGACAATCTTACAAATAAGACAAAGTCAGGATATTGACGGTTGTTTTTTCTTTAAATTTGCTCTAACCCAGAGGAGAATCCCATGGATTACGAACTCGATTACCTGGAAACCATGCCAACGCTATTTCATGACGCTGTCAGCCGCCACGGATCGATGGATTTGTATGTGCGCAAGACAGACGACGGGTACGATTCCATCACCTATAATGAAATGCGCGATCAGGTGGAAATCATCGGAATGGGCCTGCATTCCCTGGGATACTCTGCAGGAAACAAGGTGGCGATCCTTTCCGAGAATAAGCCCGAATGGATTATGACGGACTATGCCTGCGCCCACTTTGGTATTGTCAGCGTCCCGGTGTATCCCACACTGCTCCCGGAGCAGGTGTCCTACATCCTGAATGACTCGGAGGCTTCTCTGGTATTTGTTTCCAATGAAGTCCAGGCAAAAAAGATCATCCAAATCAAAGAAAAACTGCCCTATCTCCAGAAGATGGTTATTTATGCCAACGGGCATGCGCTGGATGAAGAATGGATTATTGATTACGCCGATTTTTGTGAGCAGGGAATCAGCCTCCGGAACAAGGTCGATTTTTCACTGGAAGATGAAGGAGCCAAGCGCACCAAAGATGAACTATGGACCATAATTTACACCTCAGGCACCACCGGCACACCAAAAGGGGTCATGCTGAGTCAGTTTAATGCCGCCTCCAACGCCCAGGCCTCCCAGGCAACACTCCAGTTTGAATCCGGTCGCAAATGGCTTTCCTTTCTTCCGTACAGCCACAGCCTGGAGCGGATTGCCGCCCATTTTTCGTTTTTTATCGGCTCTACCATTTTGGTTATTGAAGGAATTGAGACCGTTCTGGAGGATTTAAAAAAGTTTAAGCCAAATTACTTCGTCTCTGTCCCCCGGCTCTATGAGAAGGTTCACAACGGCGTTCTGCAAAAAATCCACGCCGGCTCGTTCATTAAGCAGAAAATCTTCAACTGGGCGACCAATGTGGGGAGTGAAGTATCAACGGATTACCTGCAACGCGGCAAAGAACCGAGCGGATGGCTGGCAACGAAATACGGCATCGCGCAGAAACTGGTGTTTTCCAAGATTACTGAACTCTTTGGCGGTGAAGCGATTATGACTATTTCCGGCGGGGCACCTTTATCAAAGGAGATCGGGGAATTTTTTGCGGCCGCCGGATTACTCATCATCGAAGGATTCGGACTAACTGAGATGTCTCCGGTTACGAACGCCAACCGGACTGATTTTGTGAAATTCGGTACGGTCGGTCCAACGATTCCAGATGTTCAAATGCGTATTGCAGAGGACGGTGAGGTCCTGTTTAAGGGACCAAATCAAATGCTGGGATACTTCAAAAATCCGGAGGCGACCAAAGAAGTTATCGATGATGAGGGATGGCTGCATACCGGTGACATCGGCGAAATCGATGACGACGGGTATCTTGCGATTACCGATCGAAAGAAAAACCTGATCGTGACTTCCGGCGGAAAAAATGTGGCGCCGGCCCCTCTGGAGTCCAAAATCTCCGGATCCAGATATATTGATCAGGTCGTCATCGTGGGGGACAAGCGCAAATTCCTTTCGGCGCTGGTCGTCCCGAACCTGGATGCTTTAGAGTTCTGGGCAAAATCCAACGGGCTGGAGTTTGAGGATGAATCGGCACTGTTAGAGTCGGATGAGGTTTACAATCTGCTGCACAAGGAGATTAAGGATGCCCAGGGAGAATTTGCCCACTTTGAGCAGGTGAAAAAGTTCGCGCTCATCGAAAAGTCGTTCACTATCGAAGATGGCGAATTGACCCCGACACTCAAGATTAAGCGCCGAGTGGTTGAAGAAAAATATCGGGATAAAATTGACGCGATGTATCCGGGGACGTAGCGCCAAAATTGATTGTCTGGAATAATGAATCAATTAAGCATAGCTCTCAATTTCATTGGTATATGTTCATGAATTGTCTCTAAGTGAAACTTTTTGTCCCGAAATATCGATTTTAGTTTGAATATTTGCCTCGGTCTTGACAACTCTACTGACAATTTGAAAGTGTTCGAAGTTGAAAATAGTAATATTGGATAGTGTTTATGGAGGAGTGGGTGCATACTAGCAAAGTGCCATCCAGGTTTTATGTTGGTTTAATAACCGCAATATTATCAATGTTTGCCTTTACTGTTGATTGCAGCGGTTCACCTAAAACTGATTCAACGACGATTTCACTTCAGCTAAACATTGATCTTAGCCAACACAGTTCAATCGATGTACAAAATATATATTGTAAATTTTCCAGAGAAAATGGGAACACACGTGAAATTACCCAGTCGATCAGTGCGAATAAAGCAGTTTTTCGTTTTGATAAGATTCCAAATGGATATTGGCGCCTGCTAATCTCTCTTTTAAATTCGCATAATGAACCACTCTACTTTTTTTCCAGGGAGTATTTTCTGTCAAATGAATTGAATGAGAAAATAAACCTCACTTTAATACCAGAGACCGGGGAATTACATCATGAATTCCCGGAAAAATCAAATTCCGACACACGTGAGTATATTTATATTTATTCCGATCAAAGGAATCTTCAGCCAAAAATCTTCCGATATTCACTAGAAGATTCAACTTTTCAACAGGTGACATTCTGGTATAGAACGGTCAGACCAGTTTATTACGCAAATAAAAACAAAATTCTATTCACCAGTTACATTACAGTTGAATGGATGGAACCGGATGGTACAAACAGAGAATTACTATACCAACAGCCCCGAATTATGTCTTATCCGACAATTAATCAAACACGTCAAAAAATATTCTTTTACACTCCGGGGGAGTGTTCACCCCGCCAGATCGCATCAGTCAATATTGATGGTACAGGATTCCAATATCTCTTTCCGCAAAATCGGTTTGACGAATCACAGCCTGAAGTAATCCTGAATGGTGACTCACTGCTGTTTAAATCAAACAGATCTGGTCCACATAATATTTATATACTGAACCTCAACACTTCAGAAATAGTACAGGTAAATAATTCACGTGCCAGTAGCTCTCAACCACATTGGGCACCACAATCTGATGGGATATATTTTCGGGATCGGAATGCTGATGATACCCGATCGATTATGTATCACAATCTGGAAAGCGGAGAAACATCAGAAATCCTTAAAGCCGATGAATCACTTATTAGGTCATTCTCAATTTCACCGGATGAATCATCTTTGGCTTTAGTGGGGAGAAGCTACAATCGTCAAGGTTCGACGGCCAGACTCTCATTGTATAATATTAATACAGGAAAAACGCACACAGTGTTTGAGGCTCCCTTTCCCCTTGGTAAACCTAATTGGGTCCTCATTAGGAGAGACAATTATAAGTAATGGATTCTATTACCACGAAGTTTATGAGGACAACTCCAAGTCGATACTTTATTTTAATTTGTTATCGGGTGATATTGATACTGTGACTATAACGACCAAAATACAATGCAAACCTTCGCGATTTCACCGGATGAGGAGGAGTTCGTTTTTGTTGGTTTGGATACAATACGCGGGGATCCCGCGTCGAGTTTATCATTCTTTGACCTACAAACGGGTGAATACGAACGAGTCCTGCGGACCATCTTTCGGCTGGGAAAACCAAACTGGATACAGGTAGGATCTGCAGAGAGTTTTTAGATATCCATCATTAAGATATGGCAGCAGTCTATACCAGTTGCAAAATGGGAAAAAATAATTCTACTTCCGGGTAACCCATGAGTTATCTTGTCCGAGCACTGATTTTACAGTTCATTGTATTGACGGTTACACACTATGCCAGTGCCAAGCCACCTGTGAAAAATTCTCATAGACTACACAATATGCCATTCCAGATTACTCTCACAATGGAGCAGGAGGATAAAATTCTGGACTCTATCGAACGCCTTAAGTGCGTCCTCATCAATGAAAATACTGTCCGCCGGGAGATTACCCAACCGGTTCAATCGACGGAAACGGTGATACAGTTCGGGCAAATTCCCGTTGGATATTGGAAAATGCGCCTCACTATTTATTCTTCGCTGGGTGAGCCACTATACTTTGCAGCCAAGGAACTTTTCATACAGGAAGGATTAAACGAAGATCTATTTTTTAACACTCCGAACTGAGAAGGGTGAGTTTGAGGTTCAACAAACCAGCTCCGGGAATAGTATCCAATATCCCCAAGAATTTATTTATACTCCGCAAGCGGCGATATGAAGGCGAAACTTTTCCGGTACTCAATTTCAGACTCTTTATTTCAACAGGTTACATACTGGTACAGAACCGTTTACCCCTTTTTCATCTCTGACCTGAATAAAATTGGTTTTAGCAGTTATACTACCATCTCCTGGATGAATCCGAACGGAACCAACAGAGAACTTTTGTTCAAACAACCCGCTCCCATGCTTGCTCCGGTCTATAATTTTAAAACAAAAAAGATCTATTTTTATGTGAAAGAGGATCCATTACGCCGAAGGCTTGGCTCTATTGATTTAAATAGCGAAAACTTCCGTTTTCTTCTGCCAAATACCAGATATCAAGACGCTGGCCCCGCAATTAACACTTCAGGCGATTCACTTTTGTTTTATTCGAACCGTTCAGGTTCGGATAATATCCACCTTTAAACCTTAAGACCGCTGAAATGACACAACTTACTTTTACCGAAACGTATAGTACACTACCAATTTGGGCGCCCAACGCCCACGGTTTTTATTATAAAGAGGCCAATGCAAATAATACGTATTCTATCGTGTATTATGATTTTGAAACCGCTGAAAAAAAACAGATACTAAATGCAAATAAGGATGTTATTCGAGCTTTTAATATTTCGCCAGATGGTAGCCGACTAGTAATCACTGGATTGGAACAAACCACAAATGATGAGTATGGAAATTTATATTTCTTTAACTTAAAGAAAAATAAATTAATTCAAGTGTTTCACATGCCTATACCACTGGGTATCCCCCATTGGGTCCGACTCCAGGCGCCGTAATTTCTATTATCAATCCGCAACAATGATTTATTATCTTCTTTTATGCAGAATTTACTCACCTACGTTCGATTTATCCTTTCTCTATTTCTCGGGTTAGTGCTCGCAGGCTGTCATATCTCAAACCCTACAGGTGACAATCTCTCTGCCTCCTCAAGCGTTCAATTCCAGGTTACTTTTCTCACGGAAGATAAGACCGAATTCTTTGCCAATATCGACCGGATTCAATGTATTCTTAACAGTAAAAATGATCTCCACCGGGAAATTACTCAAATGTTTCAATCACCGAAAAAAGTAATGAATTTCGGACAACTTCCCATAGGCTATTGGGAGATATCCATCACACTCTTTTCTCCCGAAGGTGTACCACTGTATTATACCTCCAAGGAAGTCTTTATCGAAGAAAAAGTCAATAACAACCTCACCTTATCGTTGCAGCCAGAAAACGGAGAGATTTCGGTGGTCTATGCTGGAACTCAAGCAAAGCAGCGGGAATATATCTATTTCTATTCAGCAGGCGACAACATGACACCCAAAATATTTCGATATTCCGTTTCTGATTCGATACTACGGCAGATAACTTTTAATAATCGAACTACATACCCATTTTACATTCCGCAGCTGAATAAAATTGGTTTTTCGGGCTATACAACAATTGAAATTATGAACCCAAATGGAACTGACCGAGAGGCTTTATATACACAGCCGATTGCAATAACCCACCCTAGTTTTGCCCCTACAACAAATAAGATCTATTTTTATACCGTTGCCGATTTCCCAACCCGTCAAATTGCATCAATTAACTTAAATGGAACCGATCCTCAACTTCTCTTCCCACGAAACGAATACCAGGAATTGGGCCCCGATATCAACACTACTGGAGACTCCTTATTATTTATGTCAGATCGTTCTGGTACCCCCAATATATTCCTGCTTGAATTACAGGATCTGAGTCTGACACAGCTAACCTCGACTCAAGCCTTCAGTTCAGCTCCAAATTTTTCAAAACAGAAAAATGGATTTTATTACCTTGAAAAAGATGTATCAACCGGAACTCGCTCCATCGTCTACTATAGCTTTATTGCGAAGGACAATAGTACGATAACCAGCTGGGACAACTTTATTGTAACTCCTTTTGCCCTTTCACCTGATGAATCCAAACTTGCTTTCGTGGACGAAGTGAATGCTGAACATGGTGTGGCGAAATACCGGAGACTGCATTTTATTAACATAGAAACCGGCCAAGTCACAAAGATTTTGCAAACCAGACTCCGACTAGGAGCGCCAGACTGGGTTCGCTTAAATTCGCCTAGAAAGAACTCAATCTCCCAACAATAAGGTATCCCTATCTGTAAAAATATAGTCCATAGGATCACAGAGCTATTTCACGCCTACGATCTCCAGCTCTGGATCCTGTTTGCAGGATGGATAGTCAGTGCAATGGGCTTTGCCATGGTGGTCCCCTTTATCAGCATTTACTTTCACCTGGAACTTGGCGTTTCTATGACGGTTGTCGGTAGTTTCTTTTTCATCACGGCAATTATCCGCGCTGGCTCCCAAATAATCGCCGGGAATCTGAGTGACAGTATCGGCCGCCGGGGCATAATGATATTCGCGCAGATTGTCCGTGGCATCGTTTTCTTTGGAGTGGCAGTCTCCATTTATTTCCGGATGAGTTTTCTCGCAACAGCGTTCATTCTGATAACCGGGTATCTGCTCGCCTCTTTTTTTCAGCCGGTAGCCAATGCTATGATTGCGGATATTGTCCCAAAAGAAAAACGGCCGGAAGCGTATGGCTTACTCAGAGTGGCGGCAAATATCGGCTGGGGTATCGGACCGGCCGCCGGCGGTTTTCTGGCAAAATATTCCTATGCATCACTCTTTTTTGTAGCTGGTATTTTGGCAATTCTCTCCGGCATAACAATTCTTCTGTTTATCAAAGAATCAAATCTGAACCGGCGAAAAATACAACGGTCCTCATTTCACCCCAAAACCGTATTTCGGGTATTCACCGATCGCAAATTTTTCCTGTACTGCGGCATCTCGCTCATGATGTTTCTCACAATGGCCCAACTCATTGCCACTGTCTCGGTTTACGCCAGAGAATCCATCGGAATCTCAAATATTCAACTCGGATTTATCTACAGCGCAAACGCCATAACCGTCGTCCTCTTTCAGATGCTTATTTCACGGGTAATTCGCCACCGTGATCTGTTTCTCGTCCTGAGTTTTGGCAGCATTCTATACAGTATCGGCTACAGTCTGATGGCGATCCCCGGCACCATGATCGGGATTCTCGTACTTGTCTTGATAGTGACGACCGCGGAGATGCTTGTGGGACCCGCAGCATCCACCATGGTAGCCAGGATGGCGCCGGATGATCGATACGGACACTACATGGGCGCCTTCGGTTTGTTTCAGACGTTGGGGTGGTCTATCGGTCCGTTTATTGGCGGACTGTTTTTGGATTTTGCGCCCAATCCGGTGATACTCTGGCTGGGTGTGTCAACTTTCGGCCTTATTGGCGGGATCGGATATTTGTGGATGCACCGCAAATATCCGGAAAACCGATACAACTAATACTCTTCGAAGGATGCCGGCTGATCAAGGGTTTCCGGATGCCGAAGACGGCGTTTGATGCCCCGGGCCAGCGCTCCGGCCTGGGCGCCATCCATAACTCGATGATCCATAGTTGCCGTCAGCGGCATCATCGAACGGATAACCACTTTATCCCTGATAACCACCGGCTTTTTCGTCACCTTTCCCATTACCAACACTGCCGGTACCTTTCCTATCGGAAACAGCGCCGCCATCCCTGTGGACAAGCCGTGGGTTCCGATGTTGGACAGCAGTACGCTCCCAAAGGGGTCTCGTGGTGCATCCAGGAACGGCAATTTAAACCCCAGATCATACATCCACCATTTTACGAACAGAAACACCGGGCGACGAAACGGCCACGGGATCTTTGCCAGCGTCGATTTGAAAGATTCTGCGCCGGTGTCTTCACCGCTCCGTTTCTTCTGGACTTCTTCATACAGATATTCCGCAATCTCCGAAACGGACAGTACCTGGGTTTTCGGTACCAGCACACCGGTCATATCCTTCCCGCGCTCCAGGGCCACCGACACGAACACCTCGGCATCGTCACGCATCACAACCTTGCCCCGGCGAATAAAGCAGTTGATACCCGGAATATCTTCATAGATAGTCCGGGCAATAGCGGCAGCCACAAAGTGGGTCATGGTCAGTTTATTCCCCTGCTTCCGCTGCGCGGTGATATATTCTGTCACCTCTGTCACATCCGCCTCCACAGTACCATAAATCCGGGCATCAGATGGAGGAGTATAGACGGCAGTAGACACTTTGCGCCACGGGGTCATGTGATCATTCGAAGCCATAGGTGTGCTTTCTGTTAAAGTTTGTCAGGAATGCGTGCGGTAGTTTATCGAAAGTGGAACTTCTCTGCAATAATAAACCGGCGAGGTGGGAGTCAGCGTTTGTAGCCGCCAGCCATTTCCGCCGCCCTGATCCAAACCTGAAGTTCTGACAGCCTGGGCGGTTCAATATCGCTGGCAACAGCTGCTGTTTCCAAAGATGGATAAAGCTGTTCAGCTTCCTCGTTAATCAAATCAGTCACCTCATTTATGCCGATGCTCCGGAGCAAATACGCGTGTTTTACTCCCATTCCTTTATGCAAAGCAAGAGTCGTTATTTTATACAACGAATCAAGTTGTGCAGCATTGAGCTGCATCTGGGCGGCCAATTCCGTGACCCCTTTATTGCTGATTCTGTGCCATAACTGTTCCGGTGTTTGAATGTGTTGAGATTCTAAGGAGTGAATATCTGCCGTACTCAGCGTCTGATATTCCGGGAAGACCGGCCGCCTGGATTGCAGCGTAATATCCAAAAGATTGACGTAAACCAGAACACTCAACGCCATTGCGATTACTCCGGCAGGCCAGTACCAGGGAGACAAGGATTTTTGTTTCTGGTTTTCATCAGACGCTTCCCAGGTGCGAGTTCCCCGGAAATAATAGCTGAACATGGTATAGAGCGCAAATGCCTCCAGCGCCAGCACCGGAAATCCCAAAAACCCCATCACCGGCATTTCAAACAGTTTGAGTTCTTCCAGCCCCGGGACAGTATAAATCCACTTGCACCGTGCCCAATAATTCAATCCCTCCCAGACGATACCGGCGAGTATTCCCCCAGATAGAAGCCGATACAGACGGCCGGGCCGGCCATTTTTCAGATCGCCGAGAATCGACGGGGCTCCGTTTTTGTAATTAATGTAATCCGGAATCCCCAGCGTCGCCCCCCAAACCATCCAGAAGGTATATGTCGGAAAAATCAGCGGTAACATCACGCAGGCCGCTCCAAACCAGAGAAAAAACTGTTGCAGCCCCTTTTCAACTGGAACCGATTTTGTCCTCATTCCAGTGAAAAATCCAAACGACTTAATCAATTCCGCATGAAAAAAGCAGGCGGGTAATACGGTCGCAAACGAAAACCACGCGAAGACCCCTTGATTCCAGTCGGAGTGGAGGGCATAAGCATAATACCAGTTTTTGATCACAAAATTATACGCTTCGAACAGAAACCAGAATGGTACTGACCAAAACAACATCTCCAGCAGTTCTCGCCTTCGGTGGGAGAGGAATGAATGCCGCTGCCTCCAGAAAATAACAGCGTCCACCACCAGCAGATACCCGTACCAGGCAAAGGCATACCAGACCACATTCCATTGGGGGATATCGGCAATGAGAAAGTACAGCCCGGCGGCTAACAGCGCTACCCCAATCAGCCACCACCAGGGATGTCGGGTACTTTGTAAAGTCACGTCGCTATGGTTTCCACTAATTTCCATCGAGTCGGGATCCGAGTGATGAGAAAGATAGGAAATCGCAGCCTGATAATAAACTGAGAGATGAATTTTTTTAAAGATTATGGAACCGCTTTTTCGCTACAGAGCATATCCACCCTCCGCTTCACTGGGATTGTTATCATATTATTCGATTTTACATTCCTGATATCGTAAATTAACAGCACTATTTATCCACAGCATCGACAGAAGGAGAAGGTATGTTCGAATTTGATATCATTGCTGGCGGACTACTCCAGCTGACGCTGGTCTTTCTTTACCTTGTTTACGGCGTTGTCTGCGCCGTTATTACAAACAAAGTGTTGCAGTATAAGGGATATGAGGATACGCCGGGCTGGACGATTGCCGCCCTCTTCTTTGGGATACTTGTACTTATCGGCGTGGCCGGGCTGCCATTAGCCGAGGATGCCATTCTGCCGGACCGGGATGACCTCAAGTTAACTCCCCGGTAAATCGGCTCTATTCTTGTGGAATTTCCACGCTAAGAGACTCCGCAGCGCTTCATTATCTTATGGAAATTCGTGCGGTTTATCCCCGCGTGTTCTGCTGCTTTAGTGACATTTCCGTCAAACTTTTCTAACAGATATGAAATAAATCGCCGCTCTACTGACCGGCTCGCCTCTTCGGCCACCGCTTTCCGGAGTTCGTCCATCTCCGCCCAGGTTTTCGGGATTTTACGGCTTATGGTCTCGGAGTTAAGTTGTTGATGACTGAGCATCGGTAAATCGTCGGGGCCTATCAGGTCTCCTTCAGTTAAAATAACCGCCCGGGTAATGTAATTCCGGAGCTCCCGGATATTCCCGGGCCAGGGGTACTGCTGGAGTATTTCGTACGCAGCGGATGAGAACGCCTTCAATGGCTTTTTCATTTCACGGCATGCTCGTTTCACAAAATGGTCAGCCAGCAATGGAATATCTGCCGGTCGGTCCCTCAACGGTGGGACCTGGATCGGTAATACATCCAGGCGGTAATACAGATCCTCGCGAAACTTTCCTTTGGCTACCCGTTCACTCAGATCCCGGTTTGTGGCGCAGATTATTTTTGCGTCGGTTTCGATGATGGTGTTGCCGCCAAGTCGCTCGAATTCTTTTTCCTGGAGCACACGTAACAACTTCGCCTGGGATTCCATGGAGAGTTCACTGATTTCGTCAAAAAATACGATTCCATCTGACGCAATTTCGAATTTGCCTGTTTTGCGTGATTCGGCCCCGGTAAAGGCGCCTTTTTCGTGCCCGAAAAGTTCACTCTCCAGCAATTGGTCCGGAATCGCCGCACAGTTGAGCGCAATAAAAGGCTTTTTCTTTCGCTGGCTGTGCTGATGTATTTGCCTCGCCACCAATTCCTTGCCGACGCCACTCTCCCCGCTGATGAGCACCGTGTTGAGCGAAGCAGAAAACAGATGGATTTTCTCCCGAACTTTTTCAATTGCTTCCGATATCCCAATCATCTCATGATATGCCGACTGGATCTCTTCCTGCAGAGTCTGTGCTTGTTCTTTCAGCCGCCGTTGCTCCAGAGATTTTTGAATCAATAGCGACAATTCTTCCATGTCCGGCGTCTTCGAAATGTAATCGAATGCCCCCTTCTGCATTGCCTGTACTGCTGTTTTGATTGAGCTGTGGTCAGTAATCATAATCACCGGAATATCTTCATTAATCCGCTTGATTTGCTCCAGCACATCGATACCGTTTTGATTGTCTCCCAGCATAAGATCCAGGAGAATGACGTCCGGTTCCTGTGACCGAATTTCCCGGAGCCCATCAGCCGGCGTATGGGTTTTGCGACACTGATAGTGCATTTCCAGCAACAATGACAAATCCTGAACAAATTGCTCATCATCATCGATAATCAATAATTGTGATTTCATGGCTGCACACCTTCATTCAATTCAAGGAGCATGGTTGTGCCTCTGTTACAGTTCGTCTCGTGTATCTCAATTCGCCCGCCATATTTTCCAAGGGTTTTCCTGGCCTGGAACAGACCGAACCCGGTGCCCTCAAAGGTAGAAAATCCGCTTTCAAACACCTGCTCCCGGATTTCATCGGCAATACCCTGACCATAATCCTTTATCAATATGCGAATCTTTGGCGTAACATGTTTGACCTGTATCTCAATACGGCGAATTTCTGCCATTTCAGAGGCTTTCACCGCATTCGTCACGCAGTTGTCTATAATTCCGGCTAGTTCGTACGAGGGGATGAGCGCCCAGAGATTCTCATCCGTGTCCGTCCTCCTGGATAAGGTAATATCGGCCATTTCCAGTACCGGTGCCAATCCTTCCGTTACATCGTGAATTACGGCGATCACATCGCAGGAAAAGTCCCTGAACACGGTCTCCCGGAGTTCCCGGAGGTACTCTTTCAGGTCCAGGATTGATTCCGCAATTTCCGCGTAAAGCCTATGCCGCTCCTGTGTACTTAATTCTGGATTTCCCACTTCACTCAGGCATGTTTCTATCCGTTGAATTCCGGTGCCATAGTCTTCAATGAGCTCCGGTTCAAAATCCAGCCGTGTAACGAATTTAAATATTTCCCTGAGATGTGGGCTAATATTCTCCCGAAATGCTTCACTTCGGTCATTGATCTGCTCTATTATTTTTGTGTTTAATCGATCCTTCTGAGTGACATTTCGTGTTAAAAGCAGCAGGCTATTCAGCGTACTCAGGGCCCATTCACCATGCTGGAACTGTCGAAGGAGCTCCAGGAGTTTCTCCTGTGCGGCATCACCAGCCATTTGCCTGTCCCGCCGCTGAACCTGATAAGACAACCCGAGCGGAAGCAGGTGCCCCACCAGTACCGTAGCAAGTGGCACCCCGAATTTCAGTGCCGGGGGCTCTTCAGCCAGAATGAGTACTAACACCCAAAACAGGGTATAATTGACGATAATTAGGAGCACAGCAAGGCGGTTGTTCCAGTGATATTCACGAATTCCAAAGGTCGTGCCGAGGTATGTACCGCTCATTGCCAATAGAAAAAGCAATCCGTAGTAGTAAAGATTCGGGTTCCGAAGCATCGAGAGTAATGCTCCGGGGAGCAGATAAACAGCCGAAAATATACGATTATACTCTTGGACAGTGATACGGGATCCCGCTGAGATGCTGCCAATCGTTTTCTTCGTTCCACCGGGGAATTCAACCCGTACGGCATATTGCCCCGTATCCGGCAGACCGAAATGGAGGACAGAACTATTTTGCATGGTATTTTCGAAGGGGCTTGTTCCGGCTTCCTGGTATCCCACCAAAAATTCGGACTCTCCGACAAAACCTGCTCTGTACAGCCATACTTTTGCTCCCCTGCCCGATGTTGGAGAACGGCTCCCCTGCAGGCTGATCCCGAGAAAAGTTTGTGTATTCAGTTGGTTCATCCACAAATGGTTTGCCCCATCACCCATACCAAAGATGTCCAGGTCACCATCGTTATCGACATCCCCCACGATGGTTCCGCGTATGCCGGATTCGATGAATCCGAGGTCATAATCCAGGCGTGCAAACCGCTCCCCTCTCTCGTTGAATAAAATGACCGGTATGGCAGCCATTCCATCTCTGGCGAGAAGTAACAAATCAGGGAAGCCATCGTTGTTAAAATCGCCCGAGTTGAGATGAGTGATATTTTTCCCTGGAATATCCGGCAGGAGATCCGACTGGTATTCAAGTCGAAATGTATCGGACACCGATATATTCCTAAGGAGCCTGACACCGAATTCTTCGGACTGTTCAATGATGTCCAGATCCCCGTCGATATCGAAGTCTATTGAAATTGCGCTCTGGGTATTGGTTCGCTCGGTGGAATCTAACCTGGGAATCCCATACTCCTCCCATTCGATGTCCTGCCTTGACAGGAACATCCGATTCTCACGCCAATAGTTGGAAATAAAAAAGTCCGGCGCTCCATCCAGGTCGTAATCCGCCATAGACAAATTCCGGTTCCAGCCGGTAAATTGCGGCTTTTCTGTCGTATCGGCGACAAGAAAGGAACCAAACCGCGTTTGCCTGATTCGGCGTGTGGTCCCTGGTTCTTTTTTATCCGAATAGTAAAACACCGTCAACAGATGGGGCCGGGCTTTCCAATCGGGGTAATACCACTCCATGTCCCTCAGGTATTCTACATCCGCCAGAGATAGAGTGACTGCAGAATACTGACTGAACCGAGCCCCGGACAATCCACGGTAAAACCGGAAAACATTGTCAGTCGGCGTTGTCGTTGCGAAGACTGCGTCGATAAGGCCATCTTTGGTAAAATCTTCAAAGGTGAAATGCGTAGCGCCGGAGAGGGTATCCAACCCCGTAAATTTTGAAATTTCCGAGAATACCAGATCCCCTGAATTCAGATATACCCGGTTCAACTGACTTTGCCCGGTATTTTGCACAAACAGATCAAGTAATGCATCGTTGTTGAAATCGATAAAGGCAGCTCCATGTGATCTGTCCAGAAGGTTTCCTTCGACATAGGCCTCGGTGCCGCGGTCCAAAAAATAAAGCGTTGGCGAAGACTCACGGATATAGATTGAGCCATCCCGCGTAGTCACCAGCAGATTGTCCTCGCCAAAAACCCGTACACTAAGTATTCGCTGTCTTGTAGGCACTGTCTCCCCCACCCACTTGGCTTCCGTATATCGATAGAGCCTCCCGTTGCTTTGAAAGAAAAATCCCGGCTGGATATTTGTATTGAGGATTCTACCGGGCTCCATACCGCGGTATTCGCTATTTATAAGAGATATTGAATCCCCCAAAACCCCGTAAATTTGTGCATCCGCCCCCAAAAGCAAAAGCTGGTTTCCATTCCATTTAAACTGAAGAATATCGTATCGCAAATCTTCAGGTGTCGAATAATAACGATACTGACCATTATAGTACCGATAAACCCCTTCACCACGGACACCAAACCACAGTCCACCGGAAGAATCCCTCGTCATTGCGGTGATATGGTTCTCAAACGGGGTACTGAAATTTTCCCAGGATCCGTCAGCAAATTTCAGGAGCCGTCCCCAATCACCAAATGAGTAGACTATCCCCTCCGGAGTTCGATAAAATTTGCGCATGGGCACATCGGCTACCGATTGCATCTTGTGCCAGGAATCACCCGAAAATTCGTAATAATGGGTGGAATACGCCGAGTCCACCAGCGCACAGATAAACTGGTTCTCACCGGATCGGATAAAGCGATGGGCGGTTCCGGATTGCGGTAGCTTTTCCGCAACACTCCAAGTACGGTTGTGATAATGCAGGAGCCGCTCCCCTCGCTCAAATACCCAGAAATCCTCGACAGACTCAGCAGAAACAATCAGGTAATCCATCCCCGGCCGGGGTGGCGACATACTTTGCCACGATCCCGCTCCGTACAGGATTGATGTCGAGATGCACCAAAGGGAGGCAAGCGCTACAGCGAAAAGTTTTCTCACAATAAAATTTACGAGTCCTCACAGGCGAAGCAATCCCTAATTGTTGCGGTCCGGAGCAACAGTGTTACCCTGTTACGCAACACGGTCGGCGAGTAGTCAGAAGTCTATTACTATTGCAAATTATTATAAATAATGCGTTTACGCTCTACCCGTACTTATTTGGTATACCATTTGAAGGTGATGGAATCAAGAGCATTGAACTCCGTGTCCTAAATCACAGGGACCACGGTCCGACTCCATAAACCGAATTAACGAACACATGGGAAGACGACGTGGAGAACAAACATTACCGCATCTGCCCCGAGTGCAACTTCTTTTGCAATGTCCAAGAAACCGATCAGTACTGTTCCCTGTGTGGCGCAGAACTTATTGAGACATGTCCGGAATGCGACAAGGCAATCGATAATCCGTATGCCAAGTTTTGCAAACATTGTGGTGTTCCTTATCCCGGTAGAAAGCCGTCTCAGGACAAGGGAATCCCGTTTTAACATATACAACAGGCTTAAAAATGAAATTAAAAATCAAAGATGACAAATATTTTCATAGGCACAACAGGCATAGATCAAATTCCACCACAGTGGGTGCTGGAATATATCGGCAAGGGCCACTTCTCGAAATAAATGTGAAACAGAAATTCGAAACCGATAGGGCAAAACAATGAAAAACAAACTCGGATACTTACTGGTAATGTTATTAGTCTTCACAGGAATGTTGTTTGCACAGATTGGCAAACAAACGATAACACCTGTAAAATCAATCCCACAAATTCAAACCCAAAAATTTGAATCCGCAATTACCTATGCCGGTAATGATACGCTATTGAATGAAAGTTTTGAAGGGGACCTGACCGGATGGAGTTATGCCGATAACGATGGGGATGCCTGGAGCATCTACAACGAAGACGCCACCTATGACGTTGCCCATTCCGGTACAAGTGGCGTCGGTGTGCTTTTCAACCCTTCGGGCAACGACGACTGGCTCATCACACCGCAGATGGCGCTGCCATCCACTGCCACAAATATCACTTTCTCCCTCTGGGCACGCTCTCATTCTGACTCGTGGTTGGAGGATTTTAACGTCAAGCTGAGCACCACTGGCAATGCCCTGTCAGGCTTTTCCGTGACTCTGGGATCGGTGACAAACGCCTCAGCCACTTGGACTCAATATACATACGATTTGACAGGCTATACCGGTGAATCCGTCTACCTTGCACTGCAGTGTGTTTCTGTGGATGACTATTATTTATTCGCCGATGATTTTCTGTTAATCGCCGAAGAAGGTGCACCTACAGTCCTCGCCGACTTCTCCGCCGACGCCACCTCCGGTACTGCTCCACTGACGGTCAACTTTACCGACCAGTCCACCGGCGCCACTACCTGGGAGTGGGACTTTGACAATGACGGGACACTGGATGCGACTGCTGATGCCAATCCGTCTTATACCTACAGCGATGCCGGGACTTACTCAGTCTCCCTGACCGTAACCGATGGATCAGGGACAGGTGACACGGAAACCAAGACCGACTATATCGTCGTGACGGAACCAGCCGGCGAGGCAATCACCTCAACGACCACTGGCGGCAGCTGGAGCGAAACCACCACATGGGTCGGCGGCGTGGTACCGACGGCAAGCGATAATGTCGTTATCGATGGCACCGTCAGCGTGGATGGCGACGTCCCGTGTAACGACCTGACTATCAAAACCGGAAAGGTCTTGCAGAATCTGGGGTATAGCGATGATCTGGAAGTCAACGGTTCGCTTTCGAATAACGGTACAATCCGCAACAATCCTGAAGGCTATGATTTTACAATTAATCTCCACGGTGACCTGGTAAACGCAGGAAGTATTGTAAACAGACAGATTTCATTTGTGGGCGCTACGAATCAGACTATCTCCATGACTACCTCAGCAGAATTTAATGGGGTTTACCTGGTCGATGAAGACTATACCAGCACCCTGACCGCGGCGTCCGATTTATTTCTCACCGACACAGAATTGCGCGGCAACGACTCGAGTAATCCGACGTCGTTCATTTTACCATCCGGTTCAGGATTTGACCTGAGCTTTTCCGGTGCGAATTCCAATACCAGTAATATCGAGATCACCGGAAATGGTAATGGTCTCAATATGAGCGACGGGGCGTACCTGTCATCAGATACTTATCTTGCGGATATCGTCCTAACGGGGACCATCCAGGTCGAGAGCGATTACGTCTATTTTACCGGCCCGTCTGTCGTGATAGAAGATACGCTGCAGAATTACGGCAATAGCGATGATCTGCAGGTACAAGAGGTGCTCAACAATAACGGCGTTATCCGAAATAGTCCGAACGGATACGATTTTAATATTGATCTGAACGGCGATTTGATCAACAACGGAAGCATCCGCAATTATAAAATCACCATGAACGGCACCGAGGATCAGACTATTTCCATGTCCTCTACTGCCGATTTTACCGGTGTTATCCTGGCGGATCCGGATAATTCTAGTAAAATTATTGCCGCGTCGGATTTAATCCTGCACAATACCGAAATCTCGTTCAATGCTTCGGATAATACCGGTGAGTTAGTCCTCCCGGCTGGCAGTGGATTCGGCCTGGTTCTCATTGGCGAGGATAGCCAAACGAACTATCTCAATCTGACCGGAAACGGCAACAGCCTGAAGCTATTGGATGGGGCGTATCTCTCCACCTACACTTTTCTGGCGGATATTACCCTGGAAGGTATCGTCCAGATCGATGAGGATTACGTTTACTTCACCGGGCCGTCCGTTATTCTGCAGGATACATTGCAGAATCTGGGATATAGCGATGATCTCCAGATTGAGGGTACTTTCACCAACAACGGACTCATCCGAAACAATCCGAACAGATATGATTTCAGCATAGATTTACCGGGAAATTTGATCAATAACGGAAATATCGCCAATTACCGGATAAACGTAAACGGTTCTGCCAATCAGACGATCACGTTAACCGGCGGAAATGCAATTGCTGCCGAGGTTGATTTTCAGTCGATGGTGGGCACTGGCGACTACCAGTGGTATCTGAACTCCAGCGCTATCACCGGAGAAATCAATGATCATCTGCTCCTGGAGGGGCTGACCACTGCGGACTATGGCGCATATTACTGCACCACCGATGCCGGGGATTCCAGAACGATCACCATCACAGGCGATGCGCCTTCAGTAACAGCAGCATTTACCGCAGACGTCACCTCCGGCGAAGCGCCGCTGGAAGTGAACTTCACCGACCAGTCCACCGGAGCAACCAGCTGGGAATGGGATTTTAACAATGACGGGACGATTGATTCCGATGACCAGAATCCTGCCTATACCTATAATTCGGAGGGAATGTACACCGTTTCGTTAACCGTCTCTGACGGTACCACTAGCGATACGGAGACCAAAACGGATTTTATTATGGTCACCGATGGAACCACGAACCTCGTTGCGGATTTTACAGCCGATCCCACTGCCGGCGCCGCACCGCTGACGGTGAATTTCACCGACGCATCTTCCGGCTCCCCCACCTCATGGGACTGGGATTTCGGCGATGGTAACTCCAGCACCGATCAGAATCCGACGCACGAATATACCTCAGCCGGAACCCACACGGTCTCGCTCACGGTGTCCGACGGCGACAATTCGGATCTGATGACCAAAACGGATTTTATCACGGTCACCGCCGGAGATGCCATTGTATCGACGGCCACCGGAGGCCTCTGGAACGAAACATCCACATGGATTGGCGGTGTTGTACCGTCGAAGGATGATGATGTGGTGATCGATGGCAACGTGGAGGTCTTTCTCAAAGACAGCTGTAACAATTTGACCGTCAATGCCGGGGATACCCTGCTCAACAACGGTCACTATTCAGATGATCTCGCCGTTATGGGATCGCTGACGAATAACGGAGTTATCCGGGATAATCCCGAGGAGATAAACGGTTACGATATCGACCTGAACGGTGATTTGGTGAATAACGGAACCATTGCGAACAACCGGATATTCTTCACCGGCTCTGGCGATCAGACGATCTCAATGTCTCAGGATGCCGGGTTTATCGGCGTGGATCTCTGGGATGAGGACAGCACTAGCAGCGTAATTGCCGGCTCGGACCTGGTACTCACCGATGTGATGTTATATTTCTATGATGAAGAAAACAGCGGGAAGCTGATCCTGCCGGCCGGTTCGGGGTTTGACCTCACCCTCACAGGCGCGGATGCAAAAACGAACTACATCAAGATCGTCGCGAACGGGAACAGCGTTGCGATGACGGACGGTGCGTATATGACCTACGGCACATACGTCTCCGATGCCGTGTTACAGGAGACTATCCAGATTGAATCGACGTCCGTGTTCTTCGACGGCGATTCGGTGGTTCTCCAGGATACACTCCAGAACCTGGACAGCAGTGACTGGCCGGAGATTTGGGGAACCTTTGTTAATTACGGCGTTATCCGGGAAAATCCCGAATTGGATTACGCTTTCGGTGTGACCTTCCGTGACAGTGTTATAAATGAAGGCACCATCACCGCCGACCTGGATCTGATGAGTACCGTTGATCAGGTATTGATTAATGCGGAGGATGCGGTACTCACGTCGTCGGAAGTTTCCATGTGGGCTATGACAGGCACCAGCGACTTCCAATGGTATAAAGACGAAAATCCTGTTCCGGATGAGGACCTGGATATACTGACGATCTACGATATTTCCGAGTCGGATTACGGCACATATTACTGTTCCACTGACGAGGGCGATTCCCGGGAAATCACCATTTCCAGTCCGACCACTGCTCCGGAGTTGATCGCCGATTTTACTACCGAACCCGTCTCCGGGATCCCGCCGCTGACTGTCAGGTTTACGGATGAGTCTATGGGTGATCCCGAAAGCTGGAACTGGGATTTCGGTGACGGCTCCACCAGTACCGAGCAGTCTCCGACACACGAATACACATCCGTCGGCCAATTTACCGTTCAGTTGGTGGTGTCGGCCGGTTCGGACACGGATACGCTCACCAGGGAAAATCTCATTGTCACATACGAAGAGAGCAAAGATCCGGGCGGCTGGTTTATGCAGAATCCGTATCCCACGGCAAATGACATCAATGCAATTGAATATATCGATAATTCAACAGCGATTGCAGTGGGTGCTGGCGGACTCATTCTCAGAACCACCGATGCCGGTAAATCCTGGGAAACTATTCCAAGTGGCACAAATGAATACCTGCAAGATGTGGATTTCCCGTCTGCTTCAACGGGTTATATCGGTGGCAATAATCCTGGTTATGGTGAACCAGGCGTGATGTTAAAAACCACTGATGGTGGTGCGACCTGGACCGAGTTAACGATTAATTTTAACTATAATATTAATTCAGTTTCATTCACAGATGAGGCCACCGGCTGGATTGTCGGGGATGGCAGTTATAGTAGCAACGGTAGTGTTAGTAAAACGACAGACGGTGGCGCAACCTGGATTGCTCAGGATGCCGGATTCGCCGATAACTACCATTCTGTGTATTTCATCGATGCCAATAACGGATGGGTTGGCGGCTGGGATTATGTTGCGTGGACTTCAAACGGGGGCGACACCTGGAACCCTATGGAAATTGTAAATACCGAGGATATCCTGGTGACTGACCTCCAGTTTTCCAACGCCTCTACCGGATATTTCGCCGGCGTGAATTACCTCTATAAGTCCACCGATGGCGGCCAGTCCTGGAACGAAGTGACCAACTATCCTGTCGACAATGCCCAGCAGCTCTGTTTCCAGGATGGGAATACCGGTTGGGTGAGTTCAGAGGACATTGTTCGGCATACGTCCGATGGCGGAAATTCTTGGACGAACGTCCTGGATGTTCCGGAAATATACGATTATGAAATCCAGGATATGGATTTTGGCGGCGATACCGGATGGATCGTCACGGTTGGCGGCAGAATTTTTAAATTTGCCGAAGACAAGTGGACGGAATCGTCCTCTGACATTCTGCCACGGAAAAATATTGCCAATATGATATTCATCGACGAAAACTCCGGTTGGCTTGTTGGATCGATGGATAATATCTGGGCGACCACCAACGGCGGGATAACCTGGATAGAGCAGGAAACGCCAGCCCATTACATGCTGGAAGGGATCGACTTTGTCAATATCAGCATGGGCTGGGCGGTAGGTCATGCGCCGTATGGCGGCGAAGCCAAGATCTACCACACCTCCGATGGCGGAGCAAACTGGAATGAGCAGACGAGCGGTACGGGAAATCTGCTGTGGGATGTAGACTTCGTTGACGAAGATAACGGCTGGGCGGTCGGCTATCAGGGCACCATTGTTCACACCACAGATGGAGGCGCAAGTTGGTCCACACAGTCATCCGGAACCTCGGTTACCCTTGAGGATGTCTACTTCCTTGATACTGAGACCGGCTGGGTGTGCGGACAGGACGGCACAATCCTGTATACGACGGACGGTGGAGACAGTTGGAATGCGCAATCCACGCCGGAAGACAGGAATCTGTATGGCATCTATTTTGGTGATGCCGCCACCGGGTTCGCTGTTGGTGCAGAGGCCATGATCATCAGAACGACTGATGGTGGTCAAACCTGGTCGTTTCTTAATGAAGGTGGCAGCTTTGATGACCCACTATACAGTGCGGTGAATTTCAGCGATGCCAACTACGGATGGGTAACCGGCAATGACGGAGTAATATTAGTCACTACTGACGGAGGCACTACATGGGAAAGCCAGGACAGTCCTACGAGCGTTGATCTAAACGCGGTCTACTTCGTCGATAACCAAACAGGTTGGACTGTTGGGGAGAACGGTGCAGTGCTCAAGACAACCACCGGTGGTAAAATACCGGTTGGCATCGAAGGTGAAAATCCCGACGATTTGCTCGTGTCGGAATTTACGCTCCATCCGTGCTATCCCAATCCGTTTAACCCGGTGACGTCTGTACGGTATGATGTACCGGAAGCCACAGAAATGCGGGTGTCAGTATATAATATCCTGGGACACGAAGTGGATGTGTTATTCGATGGATATGCGGAACCTGGACGCTATACTATTCGCTGGGATGCAGCCTCTCAACTACCGTCCGGTATTTATTTTGTCAGGATGATGACCCGGGAGTACTCCAGGGTACAGAAGGTGACGCTGATGAAGTGACGGAGTATCTTGATCTCCGGGTACAGTACAAGCCTCCGCACTGGGTGCGGAGGCTTTGCTGTATGCAGTGGTATCGGCCTATTCAAACACCAGCTGCCGGTTGCCGATAAAGTCGAAGGAGAAGGTCTTGGAGCCGCTCTTGCGGTCGATATACTTTGCCACCTTTTCCAGGCGCGACGGCAGTTCCATGATTTTATCCCGGACCTTCCGCCCCTGGGCATTCAGGCCGGTTAAATTTTCGATGTCCCAAAATCCAATGACTTCCTCAACAATGTTTTTGTAATTCCACGGACCGTAAATCCCGGTTCTCCGAACAGTATCTGCCATCTTTTTAAACCCGGGAATCGAAAGCCCCGGCATATCGATGCTGGGAAGAATTTGTACAGCCGATTGCAGCGCCCGATTCGGATCAATTTCGAGAATCGACTTGAAGACATTGCGGTAAAATGCATAATGCCGGGCTTCATCCGAGGCAACTTGCCGGAGAATACCGCCGAGCAGCGGTTCTTCGTCACCGACCTTTTTGCCGGTGTTGCCATGGGATATCTGTGTCGCCCGTTCCTGAAGTGTGGTGTACACAAATACCCGGTACGGATCCTTATCCCAGTCCGGCGTAAAACCATTCTGCTGGTAGTCGAATTGCATCTCTTCGACTTCCCGGAATTTGAAGAGCCTCGAATCCCGGACGTAATCCCGCAATACATTGCCGTGGCGATCTTCCTCCGCCGTCCAGAGAAAGTTCCATTTGCTCCAAATACTCTCGTTCCCAAGGTAGGTGGAGATAATCCGATGAAAATGCGGCAGGCCTTCTTCGGTCAACAGGTTCAGAGCCACCGACACCCGTGACGGATCGGAGATACTCCTGACTCGATCCCTGAGACTTTCCCTCTTTTGCTCTTCGTCATCGCTCATTTGTTCATCTGCGGGTAAAAAATCGCTGGGATACCACATCTGCCGTTTTTGGATGTGAGATTCCATTAAGGATTCCACTTGCGGTTCCAATTCCCGGAGCACCTCCGTTTTCTCCCGGAGAAGTCCGGAATCGGATTCGGATTGGTCTGTCATTGTATTCATAGGTCTTTATATTCCTTTAAATGTATTGCTTTCGGTGTTTTACACTTTACCGGACTGTAACGATTTATTAGCGGTTTTCCAAAGAATCTATCGATGTGTTTACTGCCCCAGGAACGCCATTTTCGACAACAGTGAGGTGTAGTTTTTTGAATTTATCTTCCTGTTACTGGGGTGATTTAAATCACACCAGGTGAATAAAGTTAAATATTCCACAAAATTACCGTGAGTCACCTTGAATTTTTGAAATGCGAGTATTAGTCTTCCCCTCCTGTAAATATGATGCAAATTGTCATCTTTACAGAACCTGATGGACACCTAACCATACGAGACTGAAACAAAGAGCAATTGTCGTCGGTGCGCGGCATAAAACGGAGGGATGTTATACATGCTACAAACTGTTATCACTATTTTAACAGGCACACTATCAAACGATGGAATATTTTCCAGCACTATGAACGCAATACATTACGGGCTTGTTGCCTTTGCACTCTTTTTTGGAATGACCTTTGGATTCACAGATTCAGTTTCGGGGCAGGTTCCCCGGGTTACCGTACCTGAGGTAGCCCAAACCGCTGATGTCATATTCATGGGAACGGTTCTCGAACAGGAAAGCCGGGTTAATGACGCAGGAAATCTTATTGTCACGGATGTGCAGTTTCGAAATGACAAAATTGTATACCAGAGCGAATCGGCCCAGGGAAGTTTCGGCGACTTTATCGAAATCACTTACACCGGTGGACAGATTGAAGAACTCGCCCTCATTGTCAGCGAATCCCCCCGGTTACAGACGAAACAGCAATACATTGTATTCCTCCACGCCGACGGAAAAAGCTATTTTAATCCGGTTGTAGCAGGTTCCCACGGAATTTTCAATGTTCTGACCGATTCAGTTGCTGAGCAGCAGTACGTGCTAAACACCGCCAGTCAGGGAATTACCGGCGTTGAAAATGGATATTTAACTACAACAAGCCGAACCATTGCGGACATTTCCGGCGGAGAAGTGATCTGGGCGGAATCTCAGGACTCAATTAATTTCCATACAGAACAACCGCCTGAGGCCACAGATGAAAACCATTTTGCGACGGTTCATCCAACCGGATCAAACAATTTCCAGCACATCCTGACAGTTGAGGAATTTACGGACTATATACTGAATGACGCTCTCACGACGGAAGTGACGGATCCCACCCTCCGTTTCGGTGGCAAAGGCGTCATGATTGTGGAGCAGGACGGAGAACTCATAGAGCAGGAAATCCCTGAGGGAAAGGGCTACGAACCATCCGGGAATCTGATGCAGCGCCTGCAGGGATTAAAGAACCTGCAGCAACAGGGCAAAATCCTGAATCCGCCGGAAACTACGCAATCGGGCGACGGCTCCGACATTGCATTCGGCCAGCGGCTGCGACGCTGTGGTTATCAGGATCTTCCCATTGTTATGGAACAGTTTAACGGGATGGCAACGTCGAACCAGCAGGCGCTGGATCTCTGGAATATGTTCATGGATAACGCATATCAAATGGCCTCCGATGACGGAACCTTCGGTGGCAATAACGATGAGAACGAATTCACCGGTTTTGTCTCCGGGAGCAGCCTGGACAACGTGTACGGCCGCAGCTGGGGAAGCGCCCTCGCAAAGACGATGATTTGGACTGAGACCACCTTTTGGGCTGGCGGGACCTGTAACGAAATCCTGGAGACCGACGTCATTCATAATCCGGCTTATAGCTGGAGTGATAACCTGGATCCGATAATCAACGATACGCTGGTTTTCAGTTACCGGACGATTAATATGCACGAGTTAGGCCATACCTGGGGATGGCAGGACGGCGTGGACGAACAGTATAACTATGACCATCCCTCGGTAATGCATGCCGGATTTCGCAGTAACCTGGTCGAGGACGGGTGGGGTATCCATGCGGTGGATGCCCAGGCGTTCCGGGCGAATTATACGAGTCAAACATCGGAAGCGGAAATCATCGATATCGGCATCGAATCCTACTATGCTGACAATGGACTCCGGTTGGCTCTGGCCGGAAAATCCGCCGGTGATACAACATGGGTCTACGACGCCGGCGATCAGATTGTTCTGCAGGGCATCACGGTCGAAAATATGTCCAAAGTCGATCTGGAAGTGGACATCGAGTTTTATCTCAGCAAGGATCGGTTTATCGACAACAGCGATATCCTCATGGGGACTTTCCACTGGGGTGGACTGACCGGCAGCAGGTATGAGCTGTTAAGCGAAACCTATTTCTCCGGTGATTTTACTATGAATATCCCGCTGGATACGCCTCAGGATAATTATTTTGTGGCGATGCGGGCTACTCCGACGTACCGCTCGGATGATTTTACCCGGAACAATGAAACCAGCATGTCATTTCGAATCGGGGTCCGGCAGGCGCCGAGGATTGCCGGCCACGTGTACGACGCTGGGTTCTCTGATATTCAGGGAGTCAGAATTCTTGGCCTGCCGGAAGATGCCTATACGGATGCCAACGGGAACTATGAAGCGCCGGTACCGAAGGGATGGAGCGGCACAATCCAGCCGGACCATAGCGCCTATACCTTTTCGCCACAGGATGCCTCCTTCTCCAATGTGACCTCCGATCAGTCCCAGGATTTCCAGGGGACCATTAAAACGTACAATGTTGGTGGTTATGCATATAGCAACACTGGTACGCCACTGGAAGATGTCGAAATCACCGGGTTTCCTTCAGCGGTGACCACAAACTCCAGCGGGTCATTTTCCACGACAGTTGAACACGGATTTTCCGGCACGATTGTCCCGATAAAGGCCGGATATAACTTTAATCCCAATTCCGAATCGCTGACCAGTGTCACGAGCAACCGAAGCCTCTATTTTACCGGGACAAGCGGCGACCTGGCGGACTCGGACTGGCCCATGTTCCGGCAGGGGCAGGATCATACGGGCTATCTCAACGCTGAACCGATTGAAGATGATGAACAATGGACTGCCCTGCTCCAGGGTGATGTCCCCACTTCGCCTGCCGTGGATGCTCAGGGTAACGTATACATCGCCGCACTGAACGGCGTGTATTCGTATGATCCTCAGGGGAGTAAACGCTGGGAATTTTTCCCCGAGCAGGTAAAATACTTTGAATCCTCACCTGCGGTGGGCGCCGGACCGGTCGTCTATATTGGCTCAACAGACGGACATCTCTACGCCCTGGATCACGAGGGGAACCAGAAGTGGCGGTTTGCAACCGGTGACAGTATAGTCTCCTCCCCGGTGGTTGGCGAGAACGGAGTAATTTATATCGGTTCCAACAGCGATTCCCTTTATGCGGTCAATCCGGACGGCAGTCACAAATGGACCTTCGGGGCCGGAGACGAAATCAAGTCTTCACCGGCGTACGGTAGTGATGGCACTATCTATTTCGGTTCCGACAACGGCAACGTCTATGCTGTGGATTCCTCCGGCACAGAGGTCTGGAGTGTCTCCACCGACGGCCCGGTGCGTTCTTCTCCCGCGATAAGCGGCGATGGAACGATCTATGTCGGTTCCAACGATTCCAAACTCTACTCCATCAGTTCGTCCGGGAGCGTGAATTGGTCGTATGATACCGGTTCGCCTGTCAAGTCCTCGCCCGCAATCGGACAATCGGGTACTATCTTTTTTGGGTCGGACAACGGGAAAGTCTATGCGCTGAACAGCGACAAATCCGTGGCGTGGAGCTACCAGACTGATGATGCAGTCCAGTCCTCACCCGCCGTGAGTTACTACGCCTATCAGGGATCGGGCGGAGAACGGGAAATAGTATACGTCGGTTCCGATGACGGGCGGATTTATGCCATTACATCACTCAACACCGGAAGCTCTCAGGTCTCTCCCGGCGATAAACTCTGGAGCATCGACACGGGTGAGCCGGTGCAGTCATCACCTGCGCTAAATGGGAATATGCTGTATGTCGGCTCCAATGATATGTATCTCCATGCCATCGGCGGCGGCAGTTCGGCCAGTGGTATGTTTGCAGCGCTGGGGCTCGGCGGCAAAGAAGGGATGGAAGAGATAGCGATCATCATTGCGGAATCCCAGGAAGGCGGCTTGTTTGGCGATCCGGCGATTCTCGGTGACATTACCGGTGGCGATGGCTGCACAGGCGGCCCGCTGATTATTCCTGCCTGCGGTCCCGGTATGGCCCAGCCCGGCGGAATTTCAGGATTTTTGGAGATTAAAGCCGGAGTCCCACTTCGGATCGGAATCCTACCGGCCAGCCAAATCGATCAATATGAAGCGGTGATGGCAAACGAAACCACCGAACCGCTAATCGGCGAATTCACTACAACCTTCGAAGCCGGACAATCATTTGTCGCCACGGTTTCCGGGCTTGAAAATCCGGAGGAGTTTGTTACCAACCCGGATAATATGTCCACTGCCCTGGACCTCAAGATGCAGTCAGGTGTGAGTCCGATGTCAGGCAATCTGGAAACGGTGCAGGTAATGGCGGGTAACTTCATCACAGACTCGGATAACCTCTCCATTACGCTGGTGGAAGCAGAAACGCAGTTTTCCGGCATGGAGTACGGTTCCTTCTCGGATATCCGGAATGTGGAACCAGGAAAATATACCGTCAGAATGGATACGGATCCCGAAGGGCTGGCCAAAGGCGGGACAGTACTCAGGGAATTTGAGGTCGACCTGCGGTACCAGTTTGGCCAAACCGTTACGTTGTTCGCCAACGGATTCCTTGATCCGAAGGCGAATAACAACGGCCCGATTGCCAATCTGATGATGGGATCGGCTGGCGGCTATTCGATGGATCTTGGGCGACAGAAATCCCAGGAGGCGATCTCGCTGCTGCAGAGAGTTCCTGTCCTCCAGGATGATTATTTGCTCGAACCGGGTGCAACACATCCGGTGCGATATTCAACCTTGTCCTATCTCGATTTCGAAGACTGGTGGAGCGGCTCTCTTCTCCCGTACCATACGCCTTCGCTGGGAGAAATCAGACAGGCGTATCATCTCGAAACCGAAAGCGCCTGGAATATTCCGGTGGAGTCGACGGTATTCTCGTCAGAGGACCTGGGTGACGATGGCCAGTTAACACTCGTCGGCCAGCCCGCCGACAGTATCCCGGAGGCGCTGAAAAAACAGTTACAGGAATTCGACCGGACGGATTATACCCATCTCAGCAAAATTGTTTGGGATGACTATGAAGAGATGTCGGGAATCCAGACCTGGTATGTGATGAAAAACCAGAACGGCTTTGCCCTTCCCGTGGCAAAATATCAGGAGATGGCGTTCGGGGACATAAGCCAGCCGATGACGGTGACGTTCTATGAGCCGGTGACACTGAATTTACCGGAAGAACTCGGTGCGGAAGCCGCTGTGGAATTGGATTACGACCTGCGTCTTTACGAGTTCACAGAAGAAGGTGCGGCTGAACTGACGGATACCACTTCGTACCGGCTTAGCGGATGGGTGGAATCGCAAGGATCTATGACCCTTCCTCAGCCGTTTGGCAAGGTCATCGAACTGGATAATTCATCCAGGATAAAGCTAAAAGAAGTGCGATTCGGCAACTCAGGGGTGACTGCCCTTTCAGGATTAGAATCGTATCTGATACTCCACTCCGGTGACACTGGATACGAGACGGTCTCTGCAATTGCGGGCACTGAATTTGCCGGAGTAACGTATATCCAGAGTGGCGACATCTTTTCCGTAACCGGTGGAACACCTACCGGTAACGACCAATCGGAAACTGTCCCGGAGCAGATCGCTCTGCTGCCGAATTACCCGAATCCGTTTAATCCGACCACGGAAATTCAGTACCATATGCCGGAGGCTGGCGATGTCCGGATTACGGTTTACGATATCCGCGGGAAACGAGTCAGGACCCTTGTCCAGGACCATAAACCTGCCGGAAAGCATCAGGTTACCTTTGATGCAGCGGATCTGCCGAGCGGAATGTACTTTTACACTTTTCGCACACGAGGATTTTCCGATTCCGGGAAGATGATCCTCCTGAAATAAACCACAATCCTTGCCGGGGTATCCAGCCCCGGCAAGGATTTTTTCTCTCCCACAAGTACCCCAATTCTCTTTCCCTCCTCCTCTTCTCTCCGGGGCAATCATTATGCATAGCTGCTTAATAATAATCTATACATGACTATTTGAGTCTTGAATAAGATAAAACTGAATTATAGGTTGAAATTTGTGATAAATTCAAAGGGATAAAACCTATGAAAATAAAGTTCTTAGGCTCTAAAAATCATGGGGATTCAGGTGACCCGGTGACCGGAATGCAATTGAAATTCGGGTTGACAGTATATACCACTACTTCTGCCCCTAACAATATGTATTTTTCTCTGTCTGACAGTATAAAACCGCACGCTGCCTCCTAAATTAATGACAAAAACTGTCACATCCGTTCCTCTCACCTCCGTGAGATGGAATCTTGTAATTATGCTTTTGGCCGCGATGCTCCTGACCGGTTGTACTTCACGCTCAGCGACAGACAGTCTGCCAGTTGAGGTATCGGACTCGTTTTCCGAATCCGGCGCGACAGAGATTCCTTCACGATGGTGGCACTCATTTGATGATTCCCGGTTAGATAGCCTGGTATCGCGGGCGCTCCAATCTAATTTTTCCCTGGAAGCGGCATGGCACCGTCTTCGTGCTGCCAGGGCCGTTGCAGATCGGGCGTCTTCCGATCTCTGGCCGGACCTGGAAGGAAGCGGAGAAGGCACATACACACAAACCGGGAATTCCGACAGCCAGCAACTTCGCCTGGGATTATCATCTGTATATGAAGTTGACCTGTGGGGCAGGATCCGTTCCAGCGTTCAGGCAGAAGAGTATCGTGCCCGGGCCTCGATGGCAGATTACCGAACCGCGGCACTCTCCCTCTCGGCAGAGGTCGTCCGGACCTGGTACCAGCTGCTGGAAGCACAAAATCAGCACGATTTGTTGCAACAACAGATCGAGACGAATAACAAAGTGCTGGACCTCCTCGAAGCCCAATTTAGTAGCGGGCAAATCCGCATTGCAGATATTCTGCGACAGCGCCAGTTAATCGAGTCTACCCGGGAACAGCGCATCGTGGCCGAATCCAGAATTCGGGTGCTGGAGCATCAGCTGGCAGTCCTGTTAGGAGAGTCGCCACAGGGCTCAGTAGAATATGAGTCTCACACGTTGCCGTCTCTGCCCCCATTACCGGAAACCGGAGTCCCAACTGAGCTAGTTCAACGACGTCCCGACGTGCAGAGTGCATTCAATGAATTACGCGCGGCAAATGAAGAGCTGGCTGCGGCAATCAGCAACCAGTTTCCGAGGTTGACGTTGTCGGTTTCGGCTTCCACTTCCAGCGATAACGCCACTGATCTCTTCCAGGACTGGGTTACCTCTCTTTCCGGAAGTCTGGTGGCACCGCTGTTCAATGCCGGTGCGCTCCGGGCCGAGGTGGACCGGGCGGAGGCCGTCAGAGATCAGCGGCTTAGTGAATTCGGTCAGACCATTCTTAGGGCATTCCAGGAAGTCGAAAATGCGTTGGTGCAGGAAGCCAAACAGGCGGAACGCGTTGCCAGCATCGAAGAGCAAGTCAGCCTCGCGGAGCAGACCTATGAACAGTTGCAACAGGAATACTTTAATGGAGTCGGGAATTACATAGACGTGCTGACGACCCTGACTGATTTGCAGCAACTCCGTCGAAGTCTTCTGTCCTCCCGGCTGACTTTGATTGAATACCGGGTTGCGTTGTATCGGGCGTTAGCTGGCGGCTTTGAAACCGAACGGGAAATAAGTAGTAATGAATCATAGGAGTAATTGGAAGCAAGTTTAGTGAAAAGTATAGGACCATGATTGGAGTAATAAAAATAGATAGTTTGGCCTCATATTCCATTTCGACACCATGCTCGGCGACCGTAGGAGAAGCCAGAATCAGCTGTCTGACCGGTCGGTTTGTAAATATCCGTTATTTAAGTTGCATCCCTTTCATCATGTTAGCAGGAAAATTCCAAAGATTGACGAAGCAAGGGAGTTCTGATTCTGGCACAGAGGGAGCAGATAGCATGTCCGAAATGGAATACGCAGCCTTGACCTTTTCTGCACTTTTAGCGTCCAGGTATAAACGTCCAAGTGTTCCATACAAGCCTGCACAAGCGGGTCAGGCCAAAAGTGCAATTATTAAAACTACACAGGTTATCACGCGATAAAAATTGAAACGATTTTTATCATGGTTATAAAATACAATACAAGGTGACAAATAAATGTCTGACAACAAAAATTCGAAGACATCGGAAAACGGCCGCTTTGGTTGGAAAAAGACACTCCTGATTGCCGGGAGTATTTTGTTAGTCGGCGCGGCGATCACTATTTACATATTTTCATCCGAGCCCACCGCTGAGCGCGTTGGCGCTACCAAACAGACTGCCATGCTCGTCAACGTCACCGAGGTGGATTCCGGCTCCTTTCGCCCGACCATCACTGCCATGGGCACGGTGACTCCCGCCAAAGATATTATCCTGCGTCCGCGGGTCAGCGGTGAAATCATGGCATTATCCGAAAATTTCACGCCGGGCGGATTCGTGGAAAAAGGAGATACGCTGCTCCGTATTGATCCGGCGGACTACCGAAATGCACTCCAGCAGCGGGAGAGCGAACTCCACCAGGCCGTCGCCGACCTCAAACTCGAGATGGGACGACAAGACGTGGCGGAAAAGGAATTCAACCTCCTGGAAGAAGAACTTTCTCCGGAGAACAGGGCCCTTGTGCTGCGGGAACCGCAGCTGAACGCCGCGCGATCTTCCGTGGAGTCAGCAAGGGCTGCGGTGGAACAGGCCAATCTCGAATTGCAGCGAACGTATATCATCGCTCCATTTGATGCGCATATCCTGACCCGAAACGTGAACATCGGTTCGCAGGTCTCCGCCGGAGAAAATCTGGCCCGACTGGTCGGACTCAACACTTACTGGGTAGAGGCAACGGTTCCGCTGTCACATATTCGGTGGCTCAGGTTTCCGGAATCGGACGACACGACAGGTTCCACGGTCAGAGTCAGAAATCGTACCGCCTGGCCGGACAGCGTTTATCGAACCGGCCACCTATATAAGATGGTCGGCCAGTTGGAAGACCAGACCCGTATGGCCCGGGTGCTCGTCGCAGTGGATGATCCCCTGGCATACCGGACTGGCCCAGATGACGTTCCCACCCTCATGATCGGCGCATTCGTCGAAACACGCATTCAGGCCAGAGAGCTCACCGGTATCATCCGGCTGAACCGGGATTACGTCCGCAAGGACGATACCGTATGGATCATGGAAGGCGACACACTGAATATTAAAAATGCTGATATTGCCTTTAAAGATAACCAATACGCGTATATCGCTGACGGATTGAACGCTTATGACAAAGTCGTAACGACCAACCTGTCCACAGTGGTGGAAGGTGCCGGGTTACGGGTGGCAGGCTCCGATTCTGGCAATGCGCAGGACTCGTGATATGATGAATATCTCAGGGCAATTAGTTTCTATAGAGCGGATCGATACATGAACGAGAACACCATACATTCCGACGGCAACGAGAGTAGTGGTGGCGGTCCGATTGCGTGGATGGCCAACAACTCCATTGCGGCTAATTTACTGATGATCGTCTTCCTGCTGGGCGGCGTCTGGATGGCGTTCAACATCCAGAAGGAAGTGTTTCCCCAGTTCCAGCTGGATATCGTGGAAGTCAACGTGCAATATCCTGGCGCTGCGCCGGCGGAGGTGGAGCAGGGCATTCTGCTGCCGGTGGAAGAAGCCATACGCGGCGTCACCGGTATCAAAGAGATTACCTCAACAGCGTACGAAGGCGGCGGATCGGTCAACATCGAGCTGGTGGCCGGTACCAACCGAATGAAGGCGTTTCAGGACATCGACCAGGCTATCAATCGCATCCGGACGTTTCCGGAGAACATCGAAGAGCCGGAAGTAGAACTCCAGGCACAGCAGCAGGAGGTCATGGAGATCGGGCTGTACGGCGACGTGGATATCTGGACGCTCCGGAAGCTGTCCGAGCGGTTGCGGGACCAGATGCTGAGCCATCCGGCGATCACCCAGGTAGATATCGGCGGCGTGCCGGAATACGTCACCCATGTGGAAATTCCACAGGATAAGCTCCGTGAATATGACATCACCCTGGGGGATGTGGCACAGATTATTGAGCAGTCCAGCAGAGATGTGGCCGCCGGAGCCATCGAGACCCACGACGGGGAAATTCTGCTTCGGATGAACGAGCGGAAGCAGTGGGCGGCAGAGTACGGCAACATTTCAATAATTTCTACTGAGTCCGGCGCAAATGTGCAGCTGGCCGACATCGCCGAAATCCGGGACGGCTTCGAGGAGGCCGGATTCCATTCGGAATACAATCAGCAGCCGTCGGTGGAGGTTGGGGTGTACCGGGTCGGCTCTCAGTCCCCGCTGGAAATCGAGTCGGCGGTGCGCGAGATAATGCAAAACTTCGAAACGACCCTGCCACCAGGAGTGCAATGGCGGATCGACAGCAGCAGCGCCCGGGATTACCAGGAGCGCCTTTCCCTTCTTATGGAAAACGGCGTGATTGCCGTGGTTATCGTTCTCCTAATCCTGACCTTGTTTCTGGAATACAAGCTCGCTTTCTGGGTGATGATGGGGATGACCATCTCGTTTGTCGGCAGTATCCTGATTTTGCCGGTGATTGGCGTCAGCATCAACATGATATCTATGTTCGCCTTCCTGGTGGTGCTTGGAATTGTGGTGGACGATGCCATCGTCGTTGGCGAAAACGTGTACGAATATCGTGAGCAAGGCATGGATTTTCTGCCGGCGGCGATTAAGGGTACCAAAGATATCGCCGGGCCGGTGACCTTCAGTATTCTCACCAATATCGTGGCCTTTATTCCCCTGCTGTTCATTCCCGGCACCACCGGAAAATTTTGGTGGCCGCTGCCGGCTGTGGTCATCACCGTCCTCGCCGTCTCATTGCTGGAGGCGCTGTTCATTCTGCCCGCCCATCTCGGACATTTGACCAAAGGGTCTCTTACAAAGATTGGAGATCGTGTACATCAGTGGCAACAGGCGTTTCTCCGAAAGTTTAAGCAGTTCGTGGATACCTATTACCGCCCGTTTCTCGAAATCTGTCTACGGTACCGGTACATTACACTGAGTATCGCAGTGGCGCTGCTGGTCGTGGTGGGCGGATACGGCTACAGTGACCACATGGGCATGATTATGATGCCGGAGGTCTCGGCTGATGAGATTGAAGCCGGTGTTTCTCTCCCGGTGGGCACCACCAGAGATCAGGCGGCCCGGGTGGCCAGAGAAGTGACAAACTCCACCCACCGGATGTTCCGGGAGCACAACCTGAGCCGGGCGGCAGAAGGCATTAAGACCAACGTCCGGGGGCAGAGCTTCATCGACGTGGAGATCGTGATGAAGCCGCCGGGGCAACGGGATATGACCGCCGCCGATGTCATCGAGCTCTGGCGCAACGAAATCGGCGATCTGGAAGGCGTTGATCAGATCACCTTTGAGGCGGAAAGTGGCCCGGGCGGCTGGCAGCAGGACATCAGCGTGGATTTGAGTCACTCGAACATCGAAGTCCTGGAAAAGGCCAGCCAGGCGTTCTTTACCCGAATGGAACAGTTCGAAAATACCAGAGATGTCAACGACAACTACAACCGGGGCAAATCCCAGTTCGATTTTAAACTCCTGCCGGAGGGACGGAGCCTCGGTTTGACCGCTTCAGAAGTCGGACGGCAGGTGCGGAACGCATTCTATGGCGCAATTGCCCGGCGGCAACTTCGGGGGACAAATGAGATTGAAGTCAGAGTGAAGTTCCCGGAAGAGGATCGGAAAGATCTGCACAATCTGGATAACTTTATAATCCAGACGCCCAGCGGAATGGATGTGCCGCTAACGGAAGTTGCGGAAATGGAAAGCGGCGAAGCGTTCACCTCGATCAATCGCCGGGACGGTCGACGGGTCGTTACAGTCAGTATGGACGTGGAGCCGGCGCGGCGCACGACGCAGGTGTTATCCGCAATCCAGACAGACGTGCTGCCGCAGTTGCGCGCCGATTACCCGGGAATTTCGTGGACGTTTCAGGGCAGCCAGGCCGAGATGCGGGAATCCACCCAGACGCTGTGGGGCGGCTTTACCCTGGCGATGGTTATCGTATTTGGATTACTGGCGGTCGCATTTCGGAGCTACCTCCAGCCGCTGATTGTGATGTTCGCTATCCCGTTTGGCATCGTCGGCGCCGTCATCGGACACATCCTGCTCGGATTTGATCTTTCCCTGGTCAGCCTGATGGGAATTATTGCGCTTTCCGGCGTCGTCGTGAACGATTCACTGATTATGATCGACTATGCCAATAAAAAGCGCGCCGACTTCTCGGCATTCGAAGCCATCCACCAGGCGGGTATCCGGCGTTTCCGGCCGATTATTCTCACGACGCTGACCACATTCGGCGGGCTCACACCAATCATACTGGAGACCTCCCGACAGGCTGCCTACCTGATTCCCATGGCAATTTCGCTGGGCTTCGGGATCGTCTTCGCCACCTCGATTATCCTGGTGATTGTTCCGTGCCTCTACATGGTACTGGAAGACATCAAATCGAAATTATCGAACCTGATTCCTGCCAGAGTAAATTAAAGGTTTCTCCGAGTGTTATTCCGTTGAGATAGCGCCTTCTCTCCTCTCGTTTTTATCTGGGCCTTGGATCGATTTTGAGATATGCCTTCCGAAATACTGGATGAACAGAAAATAGAACGCCGCGCAGGCAAAGTTAAACCACGCCTCCCAGGCGAAGAATCGCCGTATCATCATATGGTCATACGGATCTGTGGTAACCATCCGGATCCCGGAATAGAGCGCCCCAACCAGAAAGTGCAGGAAAACGGCGAGGTGAATCCAGTTTTTCCATGATGGCGATTGAGCGTAATACTTCCGATAGAGTCCGTAAAACACCAGGAACGCTAACACCATATAAAACAGGATTTTGCTCCACTCGGCAAAGCTAGTATAAAACATCGGTGCGTCCATACTGAACCTCTCGGTTAATAGGTGAGTAATAAGCAAAAGATAGAATACGAAAACACGGTCATTCTATAGTCGAATTCCAAATGCATCGGTGGAATTACGGCAGGGAAAGTGACAATCTCATCTGATTTTTGTCACCGGCTTTTCCTATTCAAAACGTACCCAGTCGATCTCAGCCCGGTTATTCCCTTTGGACGTCACAACAAGGTTTTGAACGCCGGTGAACGAACCGGATACCGGTGTAGTGATTATTTTCCACTGAGCGTCTGCAGGAATTTCCACGTCAGCAAGAACAGGGCCTCCGGCATCATTCAATTTAAGCCGGATAATATCCCCTTTGGCTGATACTGCACGTACACTCACCGACTGAAATTCCTTGTTCCCGAAATCAATACTGTTGTATTGAATCCAGGCATTCATTTCGTCGAGTATCGCCTTCCAGCCCGCAGATGTATCGTTGGTATCGTTAAATTCAATCGTGGCACCTGCATCGCTTTTGTGACTATACCTGTCAATCTGGATTTTTTGAGATGCGTTCGTAATTCCCACCCCGCGCAGGGTCGGAGTGACCTTCTGTATTGTACCGTCTTCGTTGAAAAACAGGCTGTCGATTCTCACGGATCGGTTCTTGTCGAACTCCGGTGACAAATCGTTGTGATGATAAAAGAGATACCATTGATCGTGGTACTCAATAATTGATTGATGATTGGTCCAGCAATTCGGCGATTCATCCATTATGACACCGGTCACATGAAAAGGGCCAATCGGACTATCGCCGATGGCATATTCGATCCGCTCGGTTTGGTGTTCCACATGGGGATAGGTTAAATAATACACCCCGTTTCGCTCGAACATATACGGCCCTTCCTTCAGGCCTTCCTCAGGGAGATTGTCAATAATCTTTGGCTCCGATGCAAGTTCAAGCATATTTGCTTTGAGTTTTGCCACATAGATATCTCCCGCTGACCAGTACAGATACGCCTGTCCGTCCTTATCGATAAACGGATTGGGATCAATGCCGCGAACGCCTTCAATAGGATGTGGCTCCGGAGTAAACGGCCCATACGGCTTGTCTGAGACTGCCACGCCGATTGAAAAACCTCGCCGGGTTTTTTGATCTTTCGGTGGGGCGGGAAAGTAGAAATAATACTTCCTGTTTCGTTCGATGCAATCCGGCGCCCACAGGCTGTACGCCGTCGAGTCGACCCAGGGGACGTCGTACTGGCTCACGATCACACCGTGATCAGTCCAGTCGGTCAGATTGGAGGCGGAAAAGACATGATAATCCTCCATACAAAACCAACCGACCCGTCCCAGTTCCTCGGTAGCAAGGATGTCGTGCGAGGGATACAGGTATACTTTTCCCTCAAAAACCCTGGCCGAGGGATCGGCAGTGAACTGATCCGTAATAATCGGATTTTGGGCGTAAAGATTGAAAGCAGCACTCACCAGTAGGATACTTAATATGACCAAATGATCACGGAAGTCCCTCATACAATTCCTCCGAATAATGCAAAATGTGGTTACCCATAAGTAGTGTGTGTAATAAAATCGTAGTTCCCGACTCATAAAACAAGCCTGCATCGTGGACAGGCTGCCACGGGATGGAGTACTTTTTGAATTTCGTATTAAAATCTATGGCTCGTCCACCTCTGTGAGGAAGTGTTCGGTAATCTAGGGAAGAGGCATCCTGTGGATTGCACCAATTATTCCCCAACGTAGCCCATATCTCACACTGTTAGAATCGTGTTAATTCAGATTCCATATAATCAAATTCAGATCCTTAGATGTTTCCTCTTGGAGAAACGCGCCAAATACCCTGACAAATGCGACATTCCACCCCCGAGCCCTTGCCAAACATGACCTTTCCGGTCATATTAGTCCCGCCGCATAAACACCGGCAGAATTCGACGGAGGTAACCCCTCCTCGAATCACACCCAACACAATAACACAAAGTAAGGGGCGCAATAATGAACAGACGATATTTACAACTATTAGTAGTCTTCCTTGTAACGCTGATCTTCTCTGGAGTCAGCTTTGCTCAGAATGTCAGCCGGACCGATTGGGATATGCACTATGGATTGGAAGAAGCAAATGGTTACTATCTTGGTGTAATACCTTATAATAATGATACAGGTAATCATGGAGATCCATCAGTTTATTCCGAGGCTACGATTCCAGGCGCAACGGATGGGGGTTGGATATCTCCCCCGAATCCGGAAACAATAGGTTTTGGCAGTGGCAGTGCCTCAATAATTGGTGACGCGGGTTATGGCTGCTGGGATGCATTGGATTTCACCTACTTTCAAACGTTCGTCAACATCCCTGTGGGCACGACCGTAAATACTTTTACGATTTCCTTCGACGGGATGGACGACGGATCGCGGATTACAATCTTCAATTCTGCGAATCCTGACGGTCTCGTGATCCCCGGCAGTTATGTTTATCTGGGAGCTACCGAAACCACAGACTTGAGTGGTTACGTTGTCAAAGGGGAAAACCGCGTAGTTATCACGCAGGTTGACGATTGTCCCACTGGAAATAACCTACAAACAGCTGAGGTCGTCCTGAATGGACAAACAGTCGCGGCGTGTGAACCCACTGAACAGACATTCACCATCCTGGGTGCCAATGGGGACGTGGGCGACATCGATCCATACAGCCAGTCTTTACCGGCTGGAGAGACCGAATGGCAGCCGGTTTACCTCACTGGATCACATACCTGGGGATATATCGCGGGAACGAATTCCTGGGTGAATTTCGACCCGGACAATACGGTCGGCCTCGATACCAGGACACCTTATCGTATCCGTTTTGAAGTACCTGCAGACTATACGAATCCCTCTATGGTTTTCCAGCTCAAAGCCGATAACCGAGCTCTCATCTGGATTAATGATACGTTCATCGATAGTGTCGACGGTGCAGGGAATATAACCCCACCTGATGCGGTTGTCGAACAGGCGTTGCACACAGGATTGAATGAAATACGTCTGACGATGGTTGACTGGGGTGCTATTGTCGGATTCAACTATCGTATTGACGTTACCATGACTTCTTGTGAAGATATTACCGACGCAGTGCTAACCCCGGATGAAGCTGCCGAATTGAACAATGCCCCCACGGCGGATGCCGGACCTGACCAGACCAGCGAAACTACCTCTGTTACTCTTGATGGATCCGGTTCAAGCGATCCGGACGGTAATTTGCTGACCTACTCCTGGAGTGACGAAAACGGAAACGAAATTGCAACCGGTGAGAATCCGACCATCAACCTAGCGGACGGCTCTTATACTATTACCCTGACTGTCTCGGATGGAGAACTTACCGATACAGATGAGGTGAACATTGAAGTATCGACCAACGAGCCTCCCGTCGCAAATGCCGGTGAAGATCAGGCCTTTGACTGTGTAATCGAGAATGTCGACGTAACTCTGGACGGTTCCGGCTCAAGCGATGAGGATGGTGATGATCTGACCTACAGCTGGAGTTATAATGGAGAAGTAAAATCTGCCGATGCGGTTTACACAACTTCTTTGGGTGGTGGTAGTCACACGTTCACTCTAACTGTCTCCGACGGTGAAGCGTCTTCCAGTGATGACGTGACTGTAACCGTGGAACTGGATGAGACGGCTCCTGAGTTGACGGTTCCGGAGGACTTTACCGTATCCAATGACCCGGGTGAATGCAGTGCTGTGGTTGAATTCGATGTATGCGCTACAGACGAATGCGACGACAACGTGACCTTTGTTGCCGATCCTGCTTCCGGCGCTTCCTTTGATTTAGGCGAGACTGAAGTCACTGTGACAGCGACAGATGCGGCCGGCAATGAAGCATCGGATACGTTTACCGTGACAGTTGAGGATACGGAAGCACCCACCTTCGTTGCGAAAAGTGATCCAATCACTCTCTGGCCGCCGAATCATAAGTATCACACCTTTGATGCTACCGATTTTGTAGCCTCTCTGGATGATAACTGTACAGATCTCAGTGCAGCTGACGTCGTGATCACCTCGGTTTCAAGTGATGAACCGGAAGACGTTCAGGGCAGAAAGAATGGCAAGGGTAAAAGCAGTCGAGGTGGCGGTGACGGTGCCACAAAGAATGATATCGTCATCAATGGCTCCTCAGTTGACCTTCGCGCCGAGCGGCAGGGCGGTGGCAATGGTCGTGTGTATACTGTTTCTCTCTCGGTCGCGGATGGAAACGGCAACTCATCGAGCGCAACCTGCCAGGTCGTGGTTCCCCACAGCAAGAAGAGTGGCGCTGTTGATGATGGTGCCGTATATG
Organism: Candidatus Neomarinimicrobiota bacterium; assembly: GCA_021734025.1. NCBI lineage: Bacteria > Pseudomonadati > Fidelibacterota > Fidelibacterota bacterium. The sequence continues at coordinate 45,146 of JAIPJS010000013.1, read as the reverse complement.
AGGTCAGCAGTGGTTCTTCGGCCATTGCTACAAACAGCAGTAACCCACGCGCGCTTGAGGTAGTCGTTCCAGCAGTGTATCAGCTCGAGCAAAACTATCCCAACCCGTTCAACCCCACGACCTCTATTCGGTATGGGATCCCTGAAGCGGGCAACGTAAACCTTGCAGTGTATGACTTGCGGGGTACGATGGTTCAGGAGATGGTGAGCGGTTATCAGAACGCCGGATACCATTCGGTTACATTTGAAGCCTCGAACCTGGCCACCGGTGTTTACCTGTACGTACTGGAGGTGAATGGTCAGCGGTTCCTGAGCAAGATGACGCTGATGAAATGATGAAATAAAGAACTATCTAACCGAACCCTGGCAAATCAGCTTGGGTGCGAGTAGAATCTCCAATCCCCGGTGGTGGAGCCACGCGTTCCCCACCGGGGATTTCTACTCGGTACGCGTTCCTCCAATTTTATACCTTCGTATCCTCTTTGAAATCTTCATTTCCAGTGGTCTGAAATATCTGGATACAGTATCTCCTCCCCATAATTAGTTCTTGGATTCTCTTCTCTCTTACAATAACATTGCCTGACATTCTTAGCATCCCGACTTGAAACCATAATATGAACAGGATTGGATTCGTGCATCGCGTAATCGCTCTGTCCCCTCTTCCTGCGATGGTCGCCTGCGGCCTTCTGATATTGCTTTTAGTGTGCCCGCACATCGTTACAGCTCAGCCTTACGCGGTCCAGTACCAACATCTCGGGAGTCACAACGGACTCTCCCAGAATCGGGTGCAAGCGATAGCAGAAGATCACCGTGGATATATATGGTTCGGGACCCAGGACGGCCTTAATCGATTTGATGGCTACCAAATCAAAGTCTTCAGACATATCCCCATGGATTCCACCTCCCTTAGAAATAACTATATCACCAGCCTGGTAGTTGACAGCGCCGGAGTCCTCTGGATTGGAACTCATACAGGTGGCCTCCACCGGTATAACCACCGGTACGAAAGTTTCCAAAGTATCCCTCTCCGGATGCATACCGGAAACAGAAGTGAGCCCCTCATTAATGATCTGCACGTCGATTCCCTGGGGAGGTTGTGGATTGCGACCGAATCCGCCGGATTACTTCAATACGATCCAATCACCAAGTCCAGTTATTCTAAATGGATACCAGAATCACCTGATGGAGCAATCCAGGGGTTGGTTAGCGTGCTGTATGACGCTCATGGTAATTTATGGGCAGGAACAAATACCGGGCAAGTGTACGTCCGCCGAAAAGGGGCCGAAACATTTCGTCCTCTCAGGCTCGAAAATCCCAAACCGTACTCGAATAATCCCGCCAGGATAAATAATCTCTTTCAGGATTCCCGGGGGCAGATCTGGGTTGGGACTAACGTGGGCGGTGGACGTGTCTCCCCGTCACTCGAGACCTATCGTACCATCACCCTTGGCCGTATTGATACCACTCGTGAAGTAACTTCATTTTGCGAAGATAAGGCTGGGGTGATATGGATTGGCACGGCTGCCAGCGGATACTATCAATTTGATCCGGAGACGGAAGAGGTCCGCCGATTTGCCCCTGCCCAGGTGACATCCAGGACGCTGGATGACGGTGGAATCCTGGCAATCCATATCAGCAGGGAACAGTTGATCTGGCTTGGGATGAACGGCACAGGAGTCTATTATTTCGATCCGACGCCGCCGTTTAAGCAGTTTCAACACCTGAAGTATTCCCGGGATAATCCTCTGGGGACAAGCGTCGGCGGCCGCAGCGTACGAAGTATGTATGAAGTCGGGGATAGTCTGCTGTATACGGGATCGTACGGTGGGTTCACCGCCATCAATCTGTTCAGCGGCGAGGTAACTGACGTTCCCCTCTATCTGGCGACGGTCTATGCCATCACGCAGGACCCGTACGGGAATCTCTGGATTGGGACCGAGGGCACCGGACTTTTTCGGTACAACCCAAAAACAGGAGAGTCTATCCAGTACAGAGATGAGCCGGGAAGTTCTGATGGACTTACGGACGATTTCGTATTTGAACTCTTCCTGGATACTGGGAACTATCTCTGGATTGGCACCGAAAACGGCCTCACCAGGATATATCTCGGGAATGGGTCGCCGGAGTTTGCTCCCGTTCCGACCAAGCTGCAAACCTTTCTTTCCGACAAGGCTATTTATGCAATTCAGGAAACCTATGGGGGCCTCGTCTGGATTGGAACGGAAAAATCCGGTCTGCTGGTGTACGACCCGGAAGCGAACGACTATCACCGGTTTGTGCACACCCCCGGCGATAACGCTTCTCTAAGCAATGACCAGGTGAAGTGTATCCACCAGGATGCCGGTGGTACGATTTGGATAGGCACCATGAGCGGACTGAATCGGTTCGATCCCAATCGCCTGAGATTCACTCATTTCGATATCAGGCACGGTCTGCCGAACGATGTGATCTATGGGATACTGGAAGATGCCGGCGGTTCTCTCTGGCTTAGTACGAACAGTGGTCTCGCCCGGTTCTTTCCAGACTCTAAGACTGTACAAACGTATGATGTGACTGACGGTCTCCCGGGAAACGAATTCAACACTGCCGCTTATCACCACGGCACTTCCGGAAGGATGTACTTTGGAGGCGTCGGCGGCCTCACCGTCTTTCGGCCTTCGGACATCCGACCGCAAGAACACATCCCTCCAGTGATTATCAACGAACTGCGTATCGGTAATGAGTATGTTGAGGCGGGGACACAGATCGATGGGCGGACGATTCTTACCAAATCTATCACGGATACCGATACGCTCAAACTGACCGCTGAAGACCAGATCATAGCCCTGGGATTTGCCGGTATCTCCTTTACTCACCCTGAGGCCATAGAGTACCGGTATCAATTGGAGGGGTTTGATCCCGATTGGATTACCACAAACGCCTCGAACCGTACAGCGGTCTACTCAAACTTGCCACCGGATGATTATATCTTCCGGGTCTCTGCCCGTATGAAACATGGAAAATGGACTCCGGAGTCCAGAGAGTTGATGATCGTGAAGGCTCCCCCGTTTTGGCGCACCTGGTGGGCATACTCCTTTTATATTGGAATTCTGGCAATAGTCCTGTTTTATATCCGGCGCTACGAACGAAGGCAGGATGAGTACAAGCACCAGTTGGCACTACAGAAGCAGGAACGCGAAAAACAGGCGGAGATAGAAAAAGCCAAAAACGAGTTCCTGGCCAACGTTTCACACGAATTCCGGACTCCGCTCACTCTGATCAAGGGTAACGTGGAGGATATCTCATCTGCTATGAGAAAATCTCATGGAAAATCTATGGATGTCCTCCAACGTAATCTGGAACGACTAGAATACCTTATCAATCGTCTTCTGGAAATCCCGAAACTGGAATCGTACTCAGAGGTTCTCGACGTGGAGGACCTGGACTTCAGTGCTTTTCTCCGGCGGCAGGCGGGGGACTTTCAGTCCCTCTGCGAAGCGGCAGGGATCGATCTCCGGCTGAATATCCCGGATCAGAACGTGGTATGTCGCTTTGATCCTGAAAAAATGCACATCGTAATCGCCAATCTGTTGAGTAATGCATATAAATTCACCGGCAAAGGGGGCAAAATAACGGTAACATTGGAAGTCAAAGGTAACAATGAGACCGAGACCGGTGGGCTGCCATCTGTGTTTGTCACTGTTCAGGACACCGGGGTCGGAATTGCACCGGGGGAGCTGGATCGGATTTTTGAGAAATATTATCAGGTGAAGGGTGATGAAGAGACTGCACACAAGGGGTTGGGCATCGGACTTTCACTAGTGAAGGAACTCGTAGAGCTCCACAATGGAATTATCACGGCAGAGAGCAAACCCGGCATTGGAACAACGATGCAAATCCGCCTGCCACTGCTACACCCCGTTAAGCCGGCACTGATAACCTCACCGGAATCCGAGTGGACCCAAAGCGGAGAGGAATCTGTTTCGGAGCGTCCCGCCTTCCCTCTGGAGTCACCGGTTGAGGCACCCATTCTGTTGCTTGTGGAAGACAACTTGGATTTGCAGGACTACCTGTATAGGCATCTGGCTGAGGATTTCCGAGTCCACCAGGCTTACAACGGGAACGATGGGCTTGCAAAAGCAGAGGAGCTGGTTCCGGACATCATCGTCAGTGATGTAATGATGCCGGGCAAGGACGGATTTAGTGTACTGAAATCCCTCCGGGTGAATCCGGCGCTCTGTCACATCCCGGTAATTCTGCTCACAGCCCGTTCCTCTGAGCAGGATGTAATCAAGGGGCTGGAGTCTCTGGCAGATATTTATCTGGTGAAGCCGTTCAAAATCGAACAGTTACGGGCGCACTTATTCACATTGCTTGAGAACCGGGCGTTAGTGGCACAACGGTATGCCGAAACCTGGTATAAATCTCCCGATACCGGGAAAGTTTCCTCTGAAGATCAGGAATTTATGACCAGGGTCCGCGATCTGGTCAGAAACAACCTGGATAACCCGGATTTCGCCGTGGATGATATGGTTCGCAGCCTTTATCTGAGCCGTCGTCAGGTGGAGCGTAAAATCAAGTCCCTCACTAATCTGACCCCGTCCGAATTGATCAGGAGCGTACGGTTACAGAAGGCAAAAGAGATGCTCACCACCGGTCAATTGACCTCCGTCCAGGAGGTGGCACGGGCTGTCGGCATCCAGGACCCCGCCTACTTTTCACGCCTGTTCAAAAAGGAATTCGAGGCCCCGCCCAGCGAGTTTATCCGGACCGGGTAAGAGGAACTTTTATTGATGGGATGTGGAAGTTGCCCCAATGAATTGAGATAAATTCCGGTATGCCAAGGACTAGTCAACTTTATTGTGGATCAACGCTTCAAAATATTTCCGGCTTCTCTTCCGCTTGATCGCTCTTTCCTGTCAGATGGCTTCCCGTTTTATTGCACAGGGACTCCATGTAATTTTGCTTCCAAAGTATTTCACTTCGGTATAACATCCTCAACCATCTTTGTGGCGTTGAAGTCGCCACGATACATACCAGTATTGCTTGTGGAGCATTTGGCAATGTTGGCGGCATAGAGGGCGTGACACTGTACGTTTCACTTTCCCTATACTTTTCTCAATACGGACTTGAATATAAAAAGGAGGAGATAATTTTTTCCCTTAATACTGCGGGATAGACCCCAATTGGAGTCTTCAAGGTTGCGGGCTTCCCAAATAATCAGGGTATACGCTCTGTTGTGATAGTCAAAGAAGAAAGGGGTACACGGCTTCTCACCATGCACCCCCTTTGTATTTCTCATTTATGGACCCTGTTTATTTCATCAACAACAACTTCCTGGTCTGCTGGTGTTCGGGGGTGCTGATTCGCAGAAAATAGGCACCGCTGGCGTAATCCGGCAGGGAGAGACTCATCTGGTGATTTCCGGCTGTTTGTGTCTGATGATAGACCACATTGACCAACTGCCCCGTGATATTGTATACGGCAATCCGTACCGGTGCTTCTGCAGGTAAGGAGTACACGATAGTAGTCGTCGGATTAAACGGATTCGGGTACGGTGTCTGGACTCGAAAGACGGATGGTGCAGTCGGCGTCGCTATCACCTGTAAAACCAAGTCATCATGAACCTTCACTTCGCCTGCATATGAGACGTCTGTCAGCCGGTACGAATACTCCTGTCCTGTCTTAACAGAATGATCGGTGAATGTATACACAGAACGCTTGCTCGTCGATCCCTGGCCCCGCAGCGCAGCATCCGTCTTGAAGGACGCAATCTCCTGCCAAGCTTCGTTCTGGACGTTCCACCGTTCGAGGATAAAGCCCTGATTACGAATCTCAGATTCCGTCACCCAGGTCAACTGCATGCTGCCCTTCGCGTATTCGCCGGTAAACGACGCCAGCTCCACCGGGAGGGAGACATCCTCCCCATTTTCCCAACTGAGGAAGGGATAACCGTTATTAATGGATTGGGAATTATCAATATCCCAGTAATCGTTATTTCCCATGTCATCATTGGGGTTGGTCTCAAAGTCCCAAGCGGTATCTAATCCGGCTGTACTTACGTCGGTAAACGTTGCCAGAGTTTTCATCTCGCTGGTGGTCTTGCCGTAAACGTTAGATTCCGTCCGTATCTGATTACCAACGCCGTCATCATCCCCCGGTTGTCCAGAGGTTTCTGTATCCCAAAAAGAATTAATTACTGATGATACATTATCACCCACGAGACCGCCGACATCTGTATTGCCGGTAACATTGCCTGTGCTGTAGGATTTTGAAATTTCATTATTATTTTGCCCCACCAATCCGCCAACATTATTATCACCATCTACATTTCCGGTACTATAACAATTACTAATTGGAGTTGTACTATAGCCAACCAAGCCGCCAATATACAAGCTGGAACCTGTGACTGCGCAACTGCTATAACATTTGGAAATCGAATATGCGGTTGAGATGCCAATTAGTCCGCCAACATCGCTATATCCCGATATTTGTCCCATACTATAGCAATTTGATACACTTGAGGTTGCATCGCCAATTAATGCTCCTACATCATCATCACCGGTAATGTCAACATTAATTAGCCCCAGATTATTAATTGTGTTCATTTCTGCATAGCCAAATAATCCAATATTGTTCGTTGATGGGCGGTTAATAAATAAATTGTTAATGGTATAATTTTGACCGTCATAATTACCAGTGAAATATGTGTCACTGTTCCCAATCGGCGAAAAACCGCTGGTTCCACTACCGTCAGCGCTACCATCGCCATCCCAATCTACCTGGGTTTCATCGGTATTGAAAGAAATATCGGCTGTTTGTTTGAAGTGTTTACCCCAATGGTCACTATAATGCGACAAACCAATTAAATCGGATACGGACGAAATAAGGTATGGATCGCCCGATGTACCACTGCCGTCGGAGTAGGAAGGTTGATTGGGAGCCATCAAAAAGGGATACCCATTATTTGTTGTGCCATCAATATCCCAATAGTCATTTGTGCCATTTGCGGTTTCGCCTTCAAAATCCCAGCCGGCAGAAGTAAAGGTAGACTCCGTTTTCATATCCGAAGTGGTCTTCCCGGTGCCGCCACCTGAACTGGACGACTCGCCGGTGGTTTGAGTATCCCAGAATGAATAGTTGACTTCACTAGCTGTACTACTCCCAACCAATCCGCCTGTGTCCGCAGTTCCACCGACCGAACCTGCAGCATAGCATTTTGAGATAGTACCATAAGAATTATTTCCCAGAAGTCCACCGATACTTCCGTATCCGCTAACAGATGCAGTTGAGTACGAATTCGAGATCGTACCACCATTACTATCTCCTATGATACCACCTACATATAATCCATAAAAATCATAGCCATGGTCTTCGCCGTGTACAGAACCTGAAGTGTAGGAAGAAGAGACTGTGCCTCCATCTTGCCGACCTACAAGTCCACCTACGTAGTTTTGCCCGGTAATATCTACATTGGTCACGCCAACGTTGGTAATCGTGGCGCCGTTTGCATCGCTGAATAATGCAATCTCATCTTCGGATGAACGGTTGATGTACAGACTGTCTATCGTATATCCGCTGCCGTCATATTTACCAGTGAAATCTGTAGAAGTACTCCCGATAGGCAAAAAGCCATACGTATCATCACCATCAGTTCCATGTTCTAAATTACCATCGCCATCCCAGTCCACCTGGGTTTCATCGGCATTGAAAGAAATATCGACTGTTTGAATGAAATGTTTATCCCAATCATCAGAATTAGAGGTTTTAGATAACTCAATTAAATCATCGGTTGTAGCAATCTGGTATGGATCACCGGATATTCCGCTACCGCCGCTGTAGGTTCCTGCAAACAGCCCCCCTGCGAATAAGAGTACTATGCTCACCGTACAAAAGATCGTTTTCATTGGATCCTCCTCCGTTTGGATAAGTAATGCCCGCTCCATACAATTTTTTCCAGGAACGCAGGCGCTCCTGACTTACTTCACAGGGTATTTACCCCAGTCCACTCGAGTGAGAGACTGGTGCAGAAGCTCATCCAATTTGGGTATGTTTTATTATGGATCATACTTATGTACGGTTCATGTAAGGCGGGAGGCAGGAGGAGGAAACTGGCGGTAGGAGAACACAACGTTCTATTCTGTACTAGTATCATTTCACTATTTTACGTTACTCAATTCCCGACTGGTTCACAAGGGAGAATCCGGGCCACAGTTAGTCAGAGGCTTCCCAAGAAATTGGAATTCTTGCTGACACTCTCCGGCTAATCAGGTATCCTGATTATAAGTGAACTCACATGGCGCAATGCAAACAGTTCAAATCATAAACCTTACGTTTTGCTTTCGGATGCTATATTATTGAGGCGTTCAATGCAGAAGGCTGTAGAAATAAATGGTATTACCCTCATTATTTCGTGAGGAAAAGGGAATTTATTTTTTGCTGTGAACGATTTTGTATACTGCAACTTCCAAGGAATATTTCGTCTAGTAAATCAGCCTCGGCCGGCATTATGGCTTTGGAGTCGCCGCGATATATCATCAGTATCGCTTGTGTAGAATTTGGCAATTTGGGCGGCATAGAGAATATATACGTGCCACATTGTACGCTCCAACTTCCCGATACTCATCTCAATACAGACTCGAATATAAAAAAAGAGGAGATGATTATTTCACCTTAATACTGCGGGATCGACCCCAATTGGAGTCTTCAAGGTTGCGGGATTCCCAACAACCAGGGTACACGCTCTGGTGTGATAGTCAAAGAAGAAAGGGGTACACGGTTTCTCACCATGTACCCCTCGCTGGATATGATTGTGTGGCTCCGCCTTATTTCATCAACAATAACTTCCTGGTCTGTTTATGATCAGGAGTGCTGATTCGCATAAAATAGGCACCGCTGGCGTAATCCGGCAGGGAGAGACTCATCTGGTGGTTTCCGGCCGGCTGCGTCTGGTGAAAGACCACACTCACCAGTTGACCCGTGATATTGTACACGGCAATCCGGACTGGCGCTTCTGCCGGTAACGAGTACGCGATAGTAGTCGTCGGATTAAACGGGTTCGGATACGGTGTCTGCACACGAAAGACTGAGGGCGTCGTAGGTACGGCCACCACCGGTAATACAAAATCGTTATGAACCTTCACCTTGCCTTCGAACGAGACGTCCGTCAACCGGTAGGAATACTCCTCGCCTGCCTTGACAGTTTGATCGGTAAACGTATACACAGAACGCTTGCTGGTCGATCCCTGGCCTCGCAGAGCAGCATTGGTTTTGAAAGAGACGATCTCCTCCCAAGCGGCTTTTGGGGATGTCCGGCATTCGAGGAGAAAGCCCTGATTCCGAATCTCCGATTCCGTCACCCAGGTTAACTGAATGCTGCTCTCGGAGTATTCGCCGGTAAAGGACGCCAGTTCCACCGGGAGCGAGGTGTCTGTGCCGTTTTGCCAGGCGAGGAAGGGGTATCCACTGTTGGTTGATTCAGTATTATCAATATCCCAGTAATCGTTATTTCCCATGTCATCATTGGGGTTGGTCTCAAAATCCCAGGCGGCATCTAATCCAGTTGTACTTACGTCGGTAAAAGTTGCCAGAGATTTCATCTGAGCAGTGGTCTTGCCCGTGCCGCCGGCGCTGGAATCCTGTTCTGAGGTTACAGTATCCCAGAAGGAATTGCTGACCGTACTTTCATCTTCATTATCCCCCACCAGCCCGCCTACATTACCAGTACCTGTAACACTACCCGTACTGTAACTGTTGCTGACAGGACTTCCTACATTATACCCCACCAGCCCACCTACATTACCAGTAGTACTTGTAACACTGCCCGTACTATAACTGTTGCTGACTATAGAATTAGGAGAATCGCCATAGTTCATTCCCACCAGCCCACCAACATCAGTACTACCACTAACGCTGCACGTACTGTAACTATTGTTTACATTAGAACTTATGTAACCATATCCCACCAACCCACCGACTTGCTCACCACCGCTAACATTACCCGTACTGTAACTGTTGCTGACTATAGAATTGCTATAATTCAACCCCACCAGCCCGCCAACGTAATTGTCTCCAGTGATATTCACATTGGTAACGCCAATGTCAGTTATCGTGGCTTCACTTACAACTCCAAACAATCCTATACCACTTGTACCGGAGCGGTTGATGTACAGGTTGTCGATCGTATATCCGCCGCCGTCATATTCACCTTTGAACGATGTAGAGTTATTCCCGATGGGGGAGAAGCCAGCGCCGCCATCCCATGTGCTGGTACCGGATGCATCAATGTCGGCTATCTGTTTATAGTATTTTCCCCATTCCCCTGAAGACTGACTTAACCAGTTAAGGTTACCTAAGTTGGCAATTAGGTAGGGATCCTCGCTGGTTCCACTGCCGGAGGGTGCAACCGGAAGGGACGTGTCCGTCCCATTCTGCCAGGAGAGGAAGGGATAGCCGTCATTGAAAGTGCCTGACTGGTCCATATCCCAGGTGCTGGTAAAATCCCAATTAGTAAAATTTGATTGGACTTGCATTTCTGCTTCTGACAATCCGGTTGCTCCCGTAGCTGATGATTGATTAGAACTGGTATCAAAAAAGTTATCGGAGTAGTTGCCGTCATATTCATATCCGACAAAACCTTTGTCATCTGTGGACCAAGCAGTTCCCGGAGATTCGAATACATCACCGGTGGAATAGCAATATTCTAATGTGGAAAAAGCGTGGCCTCCGCAGAATCCGCCGAAACTGGTGTTAGTACTACCTGAATTACGGGTAACATTTCCTGTGCTATAGCTGTTGCTGACAGTAGCTGATTGATAATTATTTCCCACAAATCCTCCAACATTTGTATCGCCACTAACATTGCCTGTACTGTAGGATCGTGTGATATCTCCCAACATATTAATACCTACTAATCCTCCAATGTCGTCTTGGGTACCTGTAACTGTACAACTGCTATAAGAATCAGATAATGAAATATAGGCTGCGTAACCAATTAGTCCGCCCACATAACTAGATCCTGATATTGATCCTGTACTATAGCAATTGGAAACACTTCCTGTATTTATATCACCAATTAAAGCTCCCACATTTTCATTACCAGTAATGTCAACATTCATTAGCCCCAGGTTATCTATTGTATTATTATATACATAGCCAAATAACCCTACTTTGGTAGTTGATGGGCGGTTGATAAATAGATTTGAAATTGTTTTCGCATTACCGTCGTAACTCCCGGTGAAGCCGGTTGTTGAATTCCCAATCGGCGCAAAGCCACTGGTTCCACTACCGTCAGCACCGCCAACCCCATCCCAGTCCACCAATGTTTCATCGGCATTGAAAGAAATATCGGCTGTTTGGATGAAATAATCATCCCAATCGGCGGAAGTGTTTGAGAGTTCAATCAAATCATCCGTAGTTGCGATTTGGTATGGATCGCCGAATATTCCGTCACCACCACTATAGGTTCCGGCGAAGAGTCCGCCTGCTAATAAGAGTACCACGCTCACCGTACAAAAGATATGTTTCATTGGAGCCCCCTCCGTTTGGATAAGCGTTACCCGCTCTATGCAATCTCTCCCAGGAACGCTGGCGTTCCTGACTCACTTCAAAGGGTATTCAGCCCAGTCCATTCGAGTGAGAGACTGGTGCGCAGACTCATCCAATTTGGGTATGATTTATTATGGATCAAGCTTGTGTACGGTACATGGAAGGCAGAAGCAGGAAGCGGCAGGCAGGGGAATTCGACCGAACTCTATTCTGTACTGGTTTTGCTTCGTGTTATTATTTTACTCAATTCCCGAACGGTTCGCAAGGGAAACCGGACCACAGGTACGATGAGACAAATTTAAAAAGCGTGATACATTATGCCCTTAGGAAAACATATGGTAGCCTTTTTGGGCAAAATGGCGTAGATATCTTTACCGTATCCAAGTTACTGGTACATAGTTCGGTGAAGGTAACGGAAGGTCATTACGCTGAATTACTTGAGAAGGATTTGTCCGAGGGTATTAAGGTGCTGGATAACCTGATTTAGGGTTCCTCCACTCGTTGCCGCTGTTTTTGAGCCCGGGAATTTTCCCGGATTTTTTTACGCCAAAAATTTTGAAAATTTCTGCTCATACGCCCAAAACAGTGCCTTCATTTTTAGCCCTTGCCAGTGACTTAGTTCAGCGACATAGTAAAATTTTAGTGACCATTTAGTGATCATCGAATGTCAATTGTTGCCCTGAAATGCCGATATTGGATACATTTTTAAAAATCTGAAAAATAGAAAAGTCCCCTGTAAGTCCTTGTTTTTACAGAGGCTTCGAGAGCGGGGCCGACGAGACTCGAACTCGCAACTTCCGGCGTGACAGGGCGAGAACAACCCCTGTCGTTAAGGGATCGGGACGCTAATGGGAGCAGATATGGAGGCAGTTTGGTAAAAAAGGGAGTTACCTGGCCTAGTGTAAATCCTTTATCACAATTTACATCAAAGCCTAATGGGATGAAGCCATCGATCTTTCCAATTTTCAGATTCGGCAATTATTAAAAAATATCCGAATAGGTCACCAAGAGCACGACCCCCTTCTCCGATACCACTTTCCCATTTCCCGGAATACTCTTCTTCGATTATTCACTGACTATTTGGTTGAATATTCGGAGGACTGGCGCATCGGCCGGAGCTTTATAAGTGTAGTCAAAATCGAGCAATAAGGGAGACTTTACCCCAAGCAACGCAGAAGGACAAAGATGACATGTTCACACCAAATTGCGAACTTTACTTGACACTACCCCTCTTTCTTTATATTACCGTTACAATTAATCTTATTTTTTAAAAATCTTTTTTGCTTTATTAAAAGTATTTTGGAACACACTTCGTTCTTCTTCCAATTGTGCCATTTTTTGACCTATATTATCATTAATAAAATTTTGTGCTGACTGGATTTCCTCCTCAAACTTTTCCATTTGGGATTCAAGTTCATTAATCTGGCTACTGACTTCTTTTGTGTTCGACTCTAATAATTCAGACAATTCCGACATCATCTTCTTTGTAGAGTTTACTTTCTCTTCATGGGACTTAATGGATTGAATAAATGGATTAATCGTATTCTTTCCCATTTCCTCTATTTGCTTTTGAGCTAAAGAGGTCTCCTCTTTAATCTCCTTTTTCATGAGAGAAATTTTATTGTCCAAGAGATTTTTATATTCGCTAGTGGCTTCCTTAATCAGATTCTCAGTCTCACCGCCAAACAATTTATCGGCCTCTTCTATAGTAGATTTAAGGTCATTGGCATTGGTAGAAATTACTGCTTTCATTTCATTGATCTGAGTATCCAATTTATTTAATAAGTCAGGAATTTTTTCATCAGATAATAGTGCAGTCTCATTCACATTTTCTGTAACTGATTTTTGTGCTCTGAGCAAACGGCTTTGTATCTTCGTCACTTCCTGCAGAACATTAGTAAATTGTTTCTGATTATCTACTATCTCATCAAGTTGATTATTCACATCCTGAACACTTTCCAATACATTTCTCAGTGCTTGATCATGCCCCTGAATCGCTTCTGCAGCGTCATTCAGGTCCTTAACTTTCATACTAATCTGATTCATTATTCCCCATACCGTTTTTGGTTAACAGTTAACTGTGTCATTGCCCGTTCAATACTATCGCTGGCTTGCCTGAGATCCCTTAACTGTACCCTCCGCATATTTTCAACTGATCGTCCGAAATGATATCGGTTTAAGCCTAACCGTCTTCGACTATATTCAAAAAGAGTGGCAATAGTAGCACCGGGACTTTCATTTAGGATTGCATTTGCAACAGAAATAGCAATCTCTCCATCTAACTTTGCTAATTTTCGTTCATCATCCAGGTATTCCTGCACTGAGGACAGACCTGCCTTCTGTCCTGATTTAAGCATTAACTTGAACGCTTTTTGATACTCGCCGCACTTGTCATAACACCGAATAGCATCTTCGAAAAGTTCTGCGTACTCGTAATTAATCCCAGCCCATTTATAATCTCTTCGTCTTTCATACATAATTGCTTTAGAACGATAAGCGTCTGTGTCAAAGCCGGCTTCGAAATAATTTGCAGAGGCTTGCTCTAGTAGATCTCTGGCTTCAAAATCTTTTGCTATTTCATAGTAATCTTCTTTACGACTTCTTAAATCAAGCACTCCTGAGATGTACTCATCCGCTTGTTCACCGTCCAAAAAGGTGTGATTTTCTAGAGGCTCCCAATCGAATGGAATATTTGTATCAAGGAAAAACAATTGTTCGCGTGCTCTCGTTACAGCTACATTAAAAATACTTGCTTGTTGCTTTAACTGTTGTTTGATTTCAAACCGCTCTTGATGCCTCTCTCTATGGACATTTTTCCAGACTTCCCCGGCTGTAAAAAATTTCCATAAGATCACAAAATCCCTTTCAAGTCCTTTTGCTTCGAATATTGTAAATACCCGACCTGCACCGAATTCGTCTTGGGCCTCTTTCTTTAATTCTTCATTGGGCACAATAATCATAAGGCGGGTTGAAAAATGTTCGTTTTCTGTCCAGTTTGAAGCGGGACAAGGCTGGAGCTTGCAAATAGGCTTCCCCGCGCGGATTGATGTTAATATGGAATTATACTCATTAAGTATCTCGTTACGCCAGGAAGCGATACTATTTGATAAAGCAACGATCTTGTCCGTCGAACGAAAATTCGTGGTAAGCTCCTGAACCCTTTTCACGTGATCATCAAAATAGATTTTACGCTTTTTCAAATTCTTTATGTGATAGTACATTTGTTCTTTAATTCTGGCCCATTCGAAACGGCTGGGATGAATTACCTGTTGAGCATCACCAGTGAGAAACAGGCCATTTGGATTCCGGGACATCATTAAAATGAGTTCAATATGAAAGGTAGTTAAATCCTGTACCTCGTCGACAACGATATTTGAAAACTTTTTTATCTTCCGACTGTTCTGGACTTGTCGATAAGCAGTTCGTGCTAAATCGAGTTCATCCCAATAGTTACGTTCTGTGATCCATTTTTGGTATCGGGTAAATACCTCATAAACAATTTCCCGCTCTTTTGGCAAGACCAACGATTGATTTGAAGAGATATCGTTTAAATAAGATT
This sequence comes from Candidatus Neomarinimicrobiota bacterium, assembly GCA_021734025.1. Taxonomy (NCBI): domain Bacteria; kingdom Pseudomonadati; phylum Fidelibacterota; species Fidelibacterota bacterium. Next base: position 30,062 of record JAIPJS010000013.1, on the reverse strand, counting down.
CTAAGGGTAGGGTGCTTTTATTATTGTTTACAATTTGAAATGCCCCTTTTATTACGCCTCGGATTTCCTCCCAAAGCAAGTTAACCGATATGGGTAATACAGTCTGCCTGACTGCTGGAATAGTTAAAAAAGTATCAAAGGTCAGTTTTCTTTCAGGAGGAAATTGTTCGTCGGCATCCGGGATTATTTGCCGACAGAGATCTTCTATTGTAAAAAAATTCGGATGTGAAACAACATCTGTTGGTACCAGTTGTTGATAGGAGCGTTTTGCATAATCACGAAGATAATTTGTGTAGGTTATATAAAGAGCATCATTTGAATCGTTACTTCCCCGGTAACTCAATAAACGGTACAGGGCAATAGTGGTTTTCCCGCTTCCAGCACTTCCTTTGAGGAGAATGGGGCCTTGTCGCTGGACATATTTTTCTTGCTCCTCATGTAGATTCCAGCGTAGGTCAGCGTCCTTATTGGATTTTAATCTCTCTTGATCCTCTGGATACCACACTCTTGTTAATGGATATTTGGGGATATCCACCATATCCTCATTTTTTTCAATTGCTAGATTTTTAATCCCCCACTCATCGGGTAGAGGGTGCGTTTTTGAAAGATCAGGAGGTTGATACCCTGTTCCATGAATTGCAACTCCCTCCTCATGAGTTAAAATCTCCCAAAAAACTAGGATAACACCCTTCCCATTATTATTTTCAATAAATGAAAAAGGTATACGTAACCCATCAACCAGACGAATCTTGTAATGAGTGGTGTCTACTTTCCGGATAGTAGGATTGATAATTATTTGATTGTTTGAATAAAAATATTCGATCCACTTGATTAATACATCAAGACGCGCTTTCAATCTATGATGGTTTTTAATGCGCTCCCAGCTTTCATCCAATATCCTAACCTCATCAAACAAACTTCCTTTTCCATCGGTAAACTGCGCATCATCAATTTCTTGTCGGGATATTACATCTTTTCCATCTAGAATTATTATATCATCTGGGTCTTCACTATCAATTGAGGGAGCATATTTTGCATCGATCGGCGTTATTTTTTGTTCGTCGAATAGGTTATCATTATAAGTACCAGGTACAGCCTGGATATTTAGCGATGATTTATTAGGTAATTCAGTTGAGTGTTTTTTATGAATAGTTGTACGCTTATCTCTATTAAAATAGGAATGTAACAACCAACTAAGCCCAACTAAGGAAGGAATAATTATAACGACATAAACAAGAATTAGTGGCTCACCCATTTTCTACCTGCCGCATGTAATTCACAAATAACGCCGCTCACCGTTCACTAATCTAACACACAACTACCAGGACAATTCTAAAGTACGTTTAAAAACCGTGGATTAATATATCGGCAACTCAAATACTTTCCAATTGTTAAATGCGACTAATAGCTGCTTTTAAGAATTTTTCCCACTCTCCAATACAAACTCCGGATCCTCCGACATCATCAGGCGACTTTTAGGCTATCATAGATTTCCATCACAAATCTTTGGGGAACTTCAACCCATTTAATATAGAGAACTCAATTTGGATTTCCATGTTTAGTTCCTATAATTTTGTAAATCTCATTCGCAAGATTTCTATGTGCATTATTCGTATTATGAAAATGAATTTCATTTTGGGAAATTGGCCACTGACCTGAGATTTTTCGACAAAGAAACACAACTTCTGTTTAATACATTCTAAATTCAGAACCTGCTTTTCCTGATCAAAATCACGAAGTGTCCAGATATATAAATCAAGTAAACCCGGGATCTATGCTCACCTGACGGCCCATAGACCTAAATTTTTCATGCGACTTTACTTACTGAATTTGAAGTTCTGAATTAAAACTGCATTGGTACTCTCACAACATCGAATTTCAACCCATCTTCAATTGATTGTCCATCATGGGTTATGGTTGCCTCTGCCTCCCGGTGTTCCTTCTTCAGGCGTTTAAAGATATCTTCAGTGGTTTCCCCGCAAATTACTAAGAGTCCACCTTTCAAATGCTTTTTAATAGCCTGAACTTGTCCTCCAAGCCGTTTTATCTCATTTTCGCTTTTAAGGTTTGCCTTAAGTTCAATTCCATATTTCTCGTCAATAACAATATCAATTCTTGATTTTCCTATACCGTACTCAGTTTCAATTAGGGTATTTTCGTCAGTAAAACGTCCAAGAAGATAGTTGTGTGAAGCAATGTGGTAATCGCTCTCACTCTTGCAATCTACCGGCCTCCACTCTCGTATGAGTTTTATGAGGTATTCTACTCCCTTTTTCCTCAGTTCCTTCTTAGGGGTTGGATCTTCTTTGGTTATTCGTCCTGCAATAAACCCCACGACACCAGCAATGAATGCACCGAATCCTCCGTTACTTTCATCTTTACCCATAATATTCCATCCTCATACTTTAAATTTTAATCTAGTTGAATTCATAAAATGCATTATTAAGGACAATTTTTTTGCCATTCCATTCAATTATTTGAGTAGCCACTTGAGGGATAACAGAGTAATCCCAATAGTCGATTTCATTTTGCTGTATATCCTCATATTGTTCCTTATTTGCTGCTGAGTGTGTTATACCAAATAGTGAACCAAAGTCAACAAGCCCAAACTCTTGGCCACCTATTTTTTCATAGATTCGATAGATATTTTTTCCATCGTAATACATATACGGTTTTGAGTTGTTATGTAAATAATTTTCCCCATACTCATATCTACCAGGTGTATTCAGCAACCACATGCCATCAACTCTATTGCCTTTACTCGTAATGTAAATTGAAAACATATGCTGCATTGGTACGTACCAAATGAGAAACTTCGATTTATACCCTTTTTGACTGATACCGTACGCTATATGTGAAATTAAAAATGAATCTAAATTTAATCCCATTTCGATAGATTCTTCTCTCACTGTTTGAAATGAGAACGTAAAAGTATGACCTGTTAATGTTTTACTCTTTAATTCTTGCTGGGATGCAACTATATCCTTAGAATTTATTGAGATAGTTGGTAACATTTTGCTCCAAATTTTTGAATAACATCTACAATTGACGGAATAACCAGTTTATAAATAGTAACATTTCATACGCCTCTTCCGGCGACCTTTGCTCTTCATCTCCATGACTAAAGATATTTCGAATTCCCCGCATCTATCCCATTGATAGGAATTTATATCCATCCTGGATATTTCTTTCATTCGTCGTATTTAAATCATTTAATTGGAGAATTGGAGAATCTGGGCTAAAGACTTTACCCATTAAACTCGCTCCTTGATTTGTTTCCCCAGAGAGGTCTTGAATTTTTGCTTCAAAACGCTCCGCAGCCTTCCGAACAGATTCATTAAAATGGCCATTTTGAAATTGTACAAACGGTTCTGAACGTATTTCTTCAACTAATGGATGATTATCTAATCGCTCAATTAACTCTTCTGTTGGAACCTGAATTTCTGGTACAGTTTCATCTATCTCAATTTCCCGTAATTCTTTTTCCATATCAATGCCAAGCGAATTTAAACACTCAATTAGTTCATCTATCTCTGACTGTTTAAGTGGGTTCCTTTTATGGCGTCTGTACTCAATTGCAGCAGGAACTATTTTCCGGATGAAATAAATGGGTAATCGCTCATGATATCGAAGTAGATTCTCAAATCCTCTAATAAGCCTCTGCTTCTTTGAGAGTTTTGAATTCCCTAAATAGTCCTGAACATTACTTTCCTTAAATATACGTTCAAAAGTGACAGTATTTGACGACCGTGCCGTCATCGGCAAAAAGTCATAGAGTATATCTGCCAGTCGGTTTACTTGGCTTTTCATCCGCGCAGTCATTCGCCGAACAGCCATAGGTTCACCCTCAGTTTAAGGCATTAATTGTCCGAGATAATATTTTGATTTTTTCATCAGGCATGTGTGGTGGCCAGAAAAACTTCGATTTTCTACATGAATAATAAAACGATAATCAATCTGATGCCTTACCCCCCTCCAACACATACTCCGGATCCTCCGACATCATCGGGCGGCCATCCTCCAGGCGATCCCACGCCTCCAGGACAAGCCGTTTGGTGCGATATTCGCCGTATTTTTTCATCTCTTTGTTTTTGAGTACACGAAACGTTTCACCCGGAAAATCTTCTCCATAAACATCTTGAGGATCCAAGATGTATCGAAGGTCATCTCGGGTTAATCTGTATAATTTGGCGTAAAATGTGTCAATTTCAGATTTTAATAAGCTCCGTTTTTCTACGTCCCAAGAGAAAGGTTCGCCAGATAAGGAAAATGCTGCAGCAAATTCATCAAGCGCATTATTAGTATATGTTAGTTGAAGAGCCCTGCCGACTATTTTTTCTTTATATCCATTGTACATTTCAAAGGGTATCAGTGGAATTTGCTCATATACTCCTTTGTTGAGATTAGGACCATTCTGACGCAACATTACTACATAGTTAAATACCAGACTATTTAAATTCGCTAAAAACAGTATCCCATTTTCTCCATTAAGAATTTTACCATAAAATGCTGTTAAATTACCCTCAGATACTGATTTAGGTAAAATGGATGCTATTGATGAAAATTTATCTGTAGTTCTTGCCTGTCTTCTTAAACCTATATACCAATTAACAATTTCATATTTTGACTCCCAAATTTCTTCTAAGTGATCTCTTGAAATATAATATTCAGTTCTTATATCGTATTCAGGTGATACTTTTTTATTATCAATTGAATTTGAAGTTATAAATGTCGAATACCTATTGTCGTATTGGTGGATATATCTTCCCTCATATACTTTATGGTAATTTTCCATATTATGGAGATCCGAAAAAAGAACTTTTTTCGATTTAGATTTTTTCCCGAAATTCAATAAAAGTGAGGATAAAATCGTATCCTTAGATTTTTTGTTTATGCCAATAATAGTAATGCCATTTTTATAACATTTTTTAGATAACTCGGCGTCCTGTTTATTTTTATATAATGGTACTGAAAATCTTGAGGGGCACATTTGGTCTAATTCAGCATAATTTATTTGAAAAATTTTTTCATCTTTATCCACTTCCTTTATTGATTCTAAATAGAATCCTAGATCAGTTCTGTCTTGCCCCCACTGTACTATAGTTAAAAGACAGAAATGATAACTATTATGCACGATATCAAAAAACCTTCCACCTTCTGCTCTTTGTCCATTTTCGAAATCGTATAATGACCTAATAGATTTCGATTTAAAGAGATTTCGAGCTATTTTTTGATTTGGATTATCAGTCACTATACCAGTAGGGACAATTATTCCTATTCTACCTAATTTTTCATTAATCTTGAGAAATGTTTCTGTAAATGATGAATAGATATTTCTTCTGCCAGCTCCAGTTTTGGGATAATTCGATTTCTCTCCAATAAATAGTTGAAACTTCTTTAACGCTTTTTCATCTGAGGCACTTGTTTTATCATCAACTTCCGGCATTTCCCAAGGTGGATTCCCCAAGACGATATCAAACCCACCATCCATCTTCACTTCAGGGAACTCAAGTGGCCAATGGAAAAACCTGTTTCCCGTTGATAAGGCATTCATTTTACCCGTAAATTTGGCATTGGCAGCCCGGGGATTGGTAATAAATGAATGCAAAGTTTGAGTAGTTGGAACGAGATTACTTTTCACATTTTCAGGCGTTTTCTCTATAAAAAATGCCCCCGTCCAAATATTCGCTGCTGATAAAACATCCTGATAATTCTGTCCCCGCTTAAAGCGATTATATGCTTCTGCCTTCTTCTGTATGTCCTCTACAGAATGCTCCGGCATCGAGTCAATCTCTCTCAAATTCTCAGCGAATTGTTCAAGCGCCTTCTCTCCGGTGCCAAAAGAGGGCTGCAACTCAAGCTGGCCGGATTCCCGTTCTTTCTTATTCCGCTTTCTTAGTTTCCGTGCTGTCTCTTTGTCATCGCCTATAACTTCCTTAAAGGCACCGTCGGGTATGCCTTCATCCAGCCGACTTAACTCATCAAGTCCGACAAGGCTGTTTCCGCATTTAATATGATGATCCAGGTAGGTTAACGGGTGTCCAACGGAATGACTTTCCAGCCAGAGCGCCACTTTACAAAGTTCCACCGCCATAGGATTCATATCCACGCCATAAATGCAGTGTTGGATTACTTCCAGGAGTGCCTCATTGTAAGCCTCCGGAGCCGGTTGTTCAGCCTCGGTTCGCTCTTTGGCAAGATACTCTGCTATCTTCCGTGCAGCAGCCAGCAGGAAATGCCCGGAACCGGCAGCAGGGTCGCATACTTTTAGATCCAGCAGCGCCTGAATTTTTTCCTCTTTGCTTCCCGCCGCTTCGAGGCGTTCTTCGATAACCGGTATGAGCGCCGATTTAATGAGTTCCTGCACTAATTCAGTCCTGGTGTAATACGAACCGGTGGTTTTACGCTCGGTCCCTTCCGCAAACTGAAATACCCATTCCCTGGACTGCTCCGGAGTGGCTCCTGTTTTGACTTTTGGCTCGTAATCGAGCAAAGCCTCATAGACTGACCCGAATTCTTCCACATCGAGTCCGCCATAGTTGACCCGTGTTAATTGGCCGTGTTCGTTTTCGAACCGGGCGATGGCATCCAGGCTTTCCAGCAGTACTCCATTTGTTAACCGGCAGTGATTCAAAGGCTCAAGCGCAGAGGGGCTAAACAGTTCGCCGTTGAGTGCCTGAATCCCCAATTTTTCGCCGTACGCCTCTTTTTCAAACAAGAGAAATGATCGCTTGAGGTTTTCCCAGAGATCGTCATTCTCAAGATTTAGCAGATGTTTTTTCTCGGCAAGATTTCGCAACCGGTTGACGCTATAATATTTCTTGTAGATTTCGGGATATTTTTTCAGGAGATCAGCGTTCCACTCAGAGCCCTCCACCCTCGGAAATATCATATTCCGCTCTTCTGAGACCATTAGAAACAGCAGACGGTAAATAATCTTCAGGAGTTTACCGTAGTACCTTGTGGCATCTATGTTCTCATCCAGAAACTGTTGTCTGAGACTATTATTTGCAGGATGAGTCAAAAACCCATTCCCTAACTTTTGTAAGCTTACTTCTACCTTTTCCCGGAGTTTCTCGCGTATACGCGCACCGGATTCAATCGCATCCTGGTGGTAAGCCTCAATAATGGATTCAGGGCTTTCCTCCGGCTTGATGGGCATCCGGCTGGCGTGGATGAGTCTGAACATCGTAGCAAAGTCTGTGTAGAGCTCGTCCTCCATCATGGCTTCCAGGTCAAACTCTACATAGGAGAGACGTGATAGTCTGGTAGAATCCCGTAATATCCGTAATTTCAGACCATTGCTCACCAGGCCGTACAGGTGTTCAGTCACGTTAAGATATTCCTGGAGTAACCCGTGTGGCGATAAACGCGGCCCGCCGTAATCCCGCTTTCTGTCCATCTTGTCCCGGACACTCATTATGTGAATCGGGAATCCACCACGATCGAAATCCCGGTGGCTTATCGCATAACTTCTGTTATTGACATATTCTGCCTTCGCATTGTCCAGGTTGAACCCCAGGGAATCGAATAATGGCAACATCCAATAATTTCGAGTGTCAGAAGTTCCGGTATCATCCTCTTCCCACCGGGACCGCCTCTGCTTAAAAATTTCCCATTGTTGTCGGGCGAGGCTGTAAGCAAACTGAATTTCATCCCGAACGCTTTCCTTGGGTTTTAAACCATACTTTTCCGGCTTCTGATATTTTGTTTCTTTGCGTCCAAGATTCTCAAGAACCTCGGTGGAAAGTATTTGCCCCTGGATAGTAATACTCGTATACTGATTCATGTAATTTCAGTACTCCCTACAACTTATCTGATCAGATTATTTACCTAATTATGCAATTGTTGGCACCAGGATATACATCCCAATGACATCTGGCGGTAAGACCGGTTCAATACCCACATAACGTCCTCCTCCAACGGCTTCATGGTACCGGTCGTGGGCGTCGATAAGGACCTCCGTCCTGGCAGCCGTTAACTCCTGCAAGATGGTTTCCATCTTCTCCGTATCGAAATCTTCAAGTTCCTCTTTTGCAAAGTATTGCTGTTCAGGTATATCTACATTTTCTGTTGCCCGAATCTCCTCGAGTAATGATTTCGCTCCCTGAGCAGTCAACTCGTCCCGCTCAAACGGATCGCCACGATACCCCCACAACAGCATTTCCTCGGCAACCAGTTCATCCTTTTCTTTTCGTCTACTGATCACGTTTCTTACTCGCAATAAAACTAGTGTGGTTTTCACTGTCACCTGGTCAGTCCGGATAACCGCCATTCGGGTAAAGGCATCATCATTTACATCAAACGCCTCATTCATAATTTCCTGACATACCTGCTCAATAAACGGATGATTGCGTCCAAGATAGAGTACGTTTTCCGGCAGTGGTGCTTTAAAACCAACCTTAAATTTTCCCTTTTCGGGTAATAATTGTTTCAATCGTCCGGGTAAGTTCTGTTGAGTGAGATAATAGGTGTGCGGTGCATTTTTCACCGGTCGCATTTCGGCCCCGAATCGCTCCAGGGCATCAAGTAAAAATGCCTCTACGTCTTCGGGTTTTCCCAGAGCTTTATCTGTCTCAGTGAGATCCTGTTCAATCTCTTCCGGTTTCATGGCATGTTGGGCAAAGATACTCCGGGTCGCTTTCTCCCTGGCCTCCGCCTGCTTAAATGCTACTTCAGCCTTTTCCGCCGACTTTTTCACAACGCTATCCTCAAAACCTAACTGAAGCTGCATATCCTGATACACATCTCTATGCGGATCAAGCAGTACAGCATTTAATACCGCTTCTATGATAGATTCACTATCCTCCGGAAACGGGATTGAAATGCCCGTGTCTTTTTTAATTTGGATTGCTTTTCGAAGTAATACTCTCAAAACGGTGGCGTCAATGGGATTTTTATCTCCATAAAGCAGTGCTGTTTTGACTTCATCTGCTGTTTGCCCAAACCGGTCTATCCGGCCTTCCCGCTGTTCGATTTTATTCGGATTCCAGGGTAAATCATAATGGAGAACCGCAGTAAAATGATCCTGTAAATTTATGCCCTCACTCAGGCAATCAGTAGCAACAAGCACCCTATTTTTCTGTTTACCCAGAAATTCGACTCTCTCTCGACGCTGCTCTTCGCTCAGTTCACTTGTCACTGATTCGACCTGCGTCTCTCGCTTATACCCGGACGGTAAATTGTTATCAATCAATTTCGCAAGATAATTGGCCGTGGCAATATATTTACAGAATACTATGGGATGGTACCCATCCTCTAACCACCCATTGACCGTTTTAATTGCTGCGTTCGCTTTATGATCTTTTGATTTGGTACCTAATTTATCTAATCGGTTAGCTAATTCTCTCAGTTTACGCACTTCAGACGTATTGACGCTTGCTGAACTAACCACCGAAATCGGTTCAATATCCGAATCCTGTGAACGGCCATCCATCACCATAAACCTGGCAGTATCGTCATCCAACTCCTCCGTCTCATTTCCTTGCTTTGATGCCCTTTTTCTCAGCATCGAAGAGCCTGCTTCCGGACTGGAAATCACTCCCCGCAACAGCCCTAATGCTGTCCAATAGTGAATATGCCTCTGACCTTCTTCCCTGGAAACCATTTCCTTTGTATAGTCCAAAAGATCAGTAAAGAGATTTAGATAGTCGCCTTTCAGGGAATACTCTAATTCAATCGGATCTCTCTTTGGAAACTTGGTCTCCTCGTCCAACCACTTTTTAACGTCCCCCCGACGCCGCTGAACCAAATGCTTTGCGACTTCCCTGCGTGTACTCTGATCTGCTTCCGTCAACACTACTGATTGAAATTCCGGTTTTAGCATTCCAAGTAGGGATTGAAATGATGATTCGATACCACTATGTGGTGTGGCCGTCAATAATAACAGGTGCTGGTCTTCTTTCTCCGATATTTCTTGTATTAACGAGTGACGCATCATCGTATCCCCGTCCTCTCTGGGAGGCCGTGCAACAGTATGTGCTTCATCAACCAAAAGCATTCTCGGGCATTCATCGATAAAGAGTCTTCTCCGTGGGTCCATCTTGATATAATCGATAGAGATGACCTGGTACGGAAAATATCGAAAAGGACTGGTATCCGGAGGCAATTGTCTATCTAAGGCTGCAGCAGATTCTGATCGGATTACCACAGGCTCAATATTGAATTTCTCTTTTATTTCTGATGCCCACTGATCGCATAAATGCGGGGGACAGACAACCGCAAAACGTTTAATATCACTCCGCTCTAACATCTCCTTCACTATCAGAAGGCCTTCGATGGTTTTTCCGATACCTACATCATCTGCAATAAGGATCCGGACAGGATCCTGCTTTAACGCCATGATCAACGGAACAATTTGATAGGCTCTCGGACGGAAAGAGAGTTTGCCAAAAGATCTAAATGGTCCTGCCCCGGTTCGAAAGGAAAGCCGGACAGCATTGAACAAAATTTTTGCAGACGTAATGTCCCCGATATTTTCTATTTCTGGTAAAGGAAAACTAATCGAGGTTGGTCTGTCTTCCGGTACATGAAGCGGTAAATAAATACCGGTGATTTCCTCTTCGATACCGCCGAGTGGTTTCAGCCGCAATAAATCTTCATTATCTGAGGGCTGTACGACCCAATCACGATTTCTGACATGGACAAGCGTACCTGGTTTAAATTCCATAAATGCTTAACTATCTACCTTGGCTGGATTATTTATTCACTTTGACTTTTTTAAAAATATCCGGTCGGTCTTTCACAAACGAATCAAATGCCCCCGTATAATGATATGACAAAACCTGATATCCACCTTTTCGGAGAACCCGACGCTTAATCTCATCATCTTCTTTTACACCGGGCTTATCGTGTACACTGCCATCGATGAAAATACAGATATTCGGTTCATAGAAGAAATCAGGAAGCACGTAATAATCACCCTGTGTAAACTGTGCTTCATCCGGCAACCGGATACCATTTTCATATAAGTAATTCAGGAATTTTTCTTCTAATTCTGAATTAGGATCAATGCGTTCCAGCAGATACTGATATTGTTCTTCATAACTACGATTTGAACCTTTTTGTAGCGGAACTGCTTCCGCTTCCATTAATATCTGAAGGGCCGATTTAATCAATCTTCTGTCGATATTCTGATGATACCATTGGTTATAATAGCTCAGAAGATCATCATAAGTCGCGGGGTCTATTTTCTTTTCCTCTTCCTCCGGTAAGTCAAAATAGCATATTGCATTCGCTAAATTAATTACCTCTGCAAATTTTTCGGGCTCTTCTGCCAACTGTTTTAATACTCCTAAACTACCTTCAGCGGCTTCGTAGAGTAAAATGTTCGGGGATTCGGTATCACTCCCCATTAACTCAACGCGAATTTCGTTCGGTTCAACCTGAAATTGTTTTACAATCGCATTCTTTAATGCATACTGGAGGGTAATAACTCCATCTCTATTGATTCCCAGTGCTCTCGTCGGATGCAAGTATAATGCATCGGCAGTATCGGTCACGTAGAGCTGCACAAGTTTATGCTCTGAAACGTCATCTTCTTTTTCTGCTGCCCTGTCAAGATCCTGACTCCGGCTCCATTCTCCGGTGGTTAAATCGATTAAGAACCCTTTATTCGAAGATATCCGCCATTTACGATTAACGAAGTACAATTTGGCGGCGGGAATATATCGCATCTTCATCAATTCGTCTGCTGAACCTCGCAGACTTATGTTCGTCACCCGATCAAGACTTCCATCCACTTTGAAGTACGTATCAATTTCATATCCTCTGGATGCTCTTTCCTCTTCATCACAGGAAATCCGCTGTCGACTGATGGTTCGAACCTCTCCCATTTCTACAAGGTCCATTATTATTTCACGATTGTCATCATTGTCCAACCGAGTCCCGGTAAAGGGGCACACTTCTTTATTAAAGGAAGATTCATCTAAGATATATCCACTCTTCTTCGAAATTTTGGCTTTGGTGAGTTTGTTTGACAGATCGCTCACGTTCATCCGGGTAACCGTATACTTTGAACCGTTGTGATACACCACATTCCTTGGGCCAAACTCTCGTAATGCTATCCGACGTGGCCTGGAGAGATAATCTCCCTCTCTGCTTACATGATCTGATGGCATAAACGCTCTAATAGGCAAGCGAGTAAAATTATAGCCTGGCAAGAATCCCTCAGATGCCAGATACCGAAACGGATAAAATTCTGAGAGCGTAAATTTCGTATTTTCATTTTTTAATAAGTGAATTTGCCACCGGGCTTGCCGCTCTTCAATACTAGCCTGTTTCTTTTCTCTACTGTTTGATTTATAGGTGGGGTCATCTAATACTCTTTGTGCACGGATCCGTTGCTGACGTGCATCATGGTATAAAGTGCGCCACCTGTCCAAAGAATCATCGAATGCCTGAGGCACATGGTTGACTGTTTCCTCAAGCCAATCCTCAGAATACCAATCCATGTCAGGGACTATATCATCTATCACACCGCGAAATGCTCTCTTAATTTCGTCCCGTTGTTCTGCATTCAGTTTAAACTTTTCTCTCACTTCTGGCTTCAACAACAATTCCTGTTCATTTGTAAAATCCAGAACATTTGCTACAGAGTCTTCCAGGTCATTAATCCCAACTTTTGATAAGTACATTGCATTCAAATGAGCAGTCAATAACTCTTCATTGGATAAATCCAAACGGGGTGGCAATACCTCACCTGCTACCATATTTTTTGATTTCTTGAAGTAGTGCCGGTCGTGTGGTGAATAGTTTGCACAATACGTGAACACCAATGCCGCTTGTCCGCTTCGTCCAGCCCGCCCACTCCTCTGTGCATAATTTGCCGGATTTGGGGGCACATTACGCATGTGGACAACATTCAAGTCAGCAATATCGATCCCTAACTCCATTGTCGGGGAACAAAATAGTGCATTTAACTCACCGCTACGGAATTTTTCTTCCCGGTCAATTCTGTCCTCATTTGATATTTGCCCGGTGTGTTCTGCGCTTTTTAAATGGGAATCGTTATTTGTAGTATCAGAATAGAGATCTCGAAAATATGTATTGAGGTTATTTTCAAAAGATTTATACGAGCGATAATTTACCGGGTCAGCCGAAGCGGATGAGCCATCTCCTGCTTTCCATACCATTGAATCTATCTTGAGCCGGTAGATCGGGACTTTCTCTCCCGTACCTCTATCGGGGATTTCCTGACAAACGAAATAAATTCCCCGGAAGGCATCTAATAAGGATGAAATTGTCTGTTCATAGTTATCTTTACTGTCGACATAGGGTTGAAGATCTTGGTCTGCCTTTAAGTATTGTCCCAATTTACTTCTCAAACCTATACTAGTGAGTGACAGACCACCTGGTTTTCGAGTTAACGGAGAAAACCGCATCCAATTAGGGCGATGGATTCGTTCATCCTGATCGAACCCCCAGTTACTTTTTAATCGTTCACGGATTTCTTTCTCATTCCGTTCAATGGAGTTATTACTTAGAGACTCATGGTCGATAGCATATTGTTTCCTGAAGTACTCAAGTATCCGAAATACAAGTTCATATCTTTTCTCAGGATCAAGTTCTTTAAAACCAGGTATCGATTGCCATCCGGATTCATCCTCACAATAATCCATGAGGTGGGGGTATTCGATATCAAGTAAACCGCATTGTTCAAGGTTGGGCATAGTAACCCGCCAACCTAGCTTGAGATCATAGAGTATATCGTAAAATAATTTTTTCTTCAGTGCTTCTTCGTTTTTATTGACTACCGGAGAAAATCCCTCTTCTGAAATGGGGTCTTTGGCAAACTCGGATTCGTGCAATTTGAGCACATCAAACACTTTTTGCGCAATAGTTGTATGGTCTAAAAACCCTTCGTCTGCGTCCTTCAGTGATTGAAAAATCGACGAACGCAATTTTATTGTTTTGGTAAAATCATTGAAATGCCCAGATTGTAAGGAAGCGTCCTGCCTGACATCTGTAAAGCTCAGGACTTTACTCGCGGAAAGTTCAGTTCCCGTTTCCCTAAGCTTATTAATCGTGGCTTGTGAAATGACAGAGGTTGCCGTACTTCTGGCTTCACTACCTAATTTAGTGAGTTTGGTATATTCATTTGTGTTACCACTAAAAAATATCCCGGAAGTAGGATCAAATGGTAAGGGTGATTGTATAAACCACGCCCTTTGATATCCATCCGTGTTATCGAAAGAAAAATTCCCTTGCTCATCAACCCATATGGGCTTGGGGACCTTGTTCTCATGCGACTTTTTCAACTCTCCGCTCTTTTTGAACCAAGAGGCTGGTAATTCTGAGAGGTATTCATTTCCCCAAACACTGTTTTCATGGTCAAATAATATGTAACCACTCAATCGATCCTGTTCTTCATCTTCCTCCGTAGTATGCTCATCAAACATTCTTGGCAATAACCGAGTTTTACTATCAGCCATCTGAACACATAGGAATTCATGTCCAGAGATTCGACTAAATACGATGGGGAATAAAGGAATTGTTTCCCCCTCGTCCTTCTGAAGATAATATCCTGCATCAAGTTGAATATCTTCCTCTGAATCACGTTCTTTCGGGGGCTTCATCGTCACATGAACGGAGCCGGTTTGTAGAAGAAATTGGTGCAGTTTGTATGGGAGCCACGTTTGTCGCTCACCCTTCTCTTTATTTTCAACATTAATTCGTTCGGCCCACTCTAATAAGACCTTAAGTTGGTTTTGCACTCTCTTTTCACTAGTTGAGGTCAGTGCAGCGAGTTCCCCAACAATTTCGGGTAAGGTTCTGGGTTCACGACGTACTAACTTGTTTTCGCGTTCGACTAAACCGATATCACTTTCCAGCCAGGAGCCAAGTGGGTGCATCTTTAATTTTGATTCTCCAGCAGAGGCATCTATGTCTTTCTCCAGCGCTTCTTTTAATCTGGAAACTTTCTCTGGGTTGTTTTGCGGTAACGGATTAAAGGATAGTTCAAATTCTTCATCGATTATATCTTCCTTGGTATAATCCGCACCAAAAATTTTGCTGCCTACTTCAGCAATTGAAATCCTTCGCTCCTCCAGCGATGTCTCACCGGACGCCATAGTCGCTGAGGTTCCAATACAGATCAGTTTGTTTTTTGCATGATTCTGTATTCTTCGGATTTGCATAGCCACATCAGAACCTTGGCGCCCCCGGTACGTATGCAATTCATCAAACACCAAATACTTGATTGTGTCTTGAAATCGCTTCCGGAGAACTCTCTCGCTATTACGAGTCAGAATTAGTTCCATCATCATATAATTAGTGAGTAGGATGTGAGGCTGGTCTTCTTTAATACGGGTTCGCTCTTCCTGCCCTTCCTGCCCTGTATAACGTCCAAATGTTATCGGGAATGACTTATTTGTCCTCTCCTCATAATTTTTTTTATACTTTTTTATTTCCTCAAATTGCGAATTAATTAGCGCATTCATGGGATAGACGATTATCGCCTTTATCCCTGTTTGAGATGGATTAGATAGGATATAATTAAATATTGTCCCCAGATAGGTTAGAGACTTTCCTGAGCCAGTACCTGAAGTTACAATGAATCCCTTATCTGCAGTACCAAGTTTTAAAGCCTGAACCTGATGTTTATAGAGTTCATAGCCGGTAAAAATATTGTTTAACTCAGGATGAAGCATTCCCTCATCACAGAGAGATTTTACTGTTGCACCTGTTTTGTAGGAGGGATTGAATTGAATGAGAGGATCTGGCCATAATTTGCCGCCTTCAAGCTCTTCGTCAACCTTCGCCTGTATCTTCTCATCCTTAATATTTATAAAACCTTTTACAAAGTCCTTGTACTCACCAATAATCTGGCTATGAATATCAAATATATTCATGAAAGACGTATCCAATTTTGGATTTACTAACGGGCCAACAAAACCTAAAAAGATAGAGATTTATTTAAGGCAATTTATTCCAATTGTAAAGGAATAAGTTTGATTATTATGATAATGCATATTATTAAAAAAAGCCCGCCAACATTAAATTTGGGGGCTTGATATAAAAGATAATAAAATCTTTTTATGAGAAGACAAGAAATGATTTTATACTAAAAAATGTGGTTCATAACAAGAATACATTTTACTCTAAATAATCTTCTCATATCTATTACTTTAAATTTTTCTATGCAGCTGTTTCTAACTCATGATATTTATAGATAAACCTCCAATTTCTCTGTTCGGACAGTAAAATTTCTTGTAAATTAAACAAGTAATTATCCAATTCGGATAAGGTATTTACATCTTTTAATTGTTCGCTGCTTTGTGCTAACTTTTCGATCATCTTCTCGGAACGCTGTAAATCTCTTTTATATTCTCTTTGGTTTTTAATTGCTGTTAAAGCAGCTCCAATTGTAGGGAATCCAATAGTAAACGCAGCAAACAATTTATTAATAAATTCTCCATGTAGGTGAATAAGGTGCATTAATGCTGAAAACAAGGTAAGAATAAAAAGTGTTACACCTATACGAGAAAATAATTTTTCCTTCAACCTTGCACTACTCATTTTTTTTCTATGATAATTTATTTGTTCGCTAATTATTAAATTTGATAGAATATTTTTTGTTTTATTAAGCGGCAAAGACACCTTCGACTTATTTATAATAGAATCTAAATATTTTATAAAATTATGGTTAACTCTATCATTAACTAAGATAAAATCAGATCTAGTTATAATGGTTGGTACGTTTTTACCAATCAGTTTTAAAAAAAGAAATATTCGCAAATTTTCCGTTAATGATCTATAAGATAGCCATTTATGATGCCAATTAAATTTCCTGCTTAGCCAGTAAACTACGATTAATAATATTATTGATATTACCTCGATACTGATTATCTCAACAAATGCAGGGAAAAATATAATCTGTAGAGATGCAATTAAGATCGCAAAAGTTGACAATAAATATATAGAAGTACCAGCAGCATAGTATAAATTATGGTACTTTGTTGAGAGCATATTAGATTTGACTAATATCGGCGATATATCTCTTAAATATTCATTCCATCCATCCTGAGTAGGACCAAGTTCATTTAATTTTTTTGTTACAAACTTCTTATAATTTTCAACTTCTTTTTTCAATTTTTTTTTGTGTATGCGTTCAGAATTGAATTCATTTACTTTTTTTAATACCTCAAAGAATTGCCGGCTAGAATTAAGGTACTTAGCAGAATAATCTTGGGTGTTTACCCAGAATATTGGCTTATCAACCTCATTCGCATAACTTACAATTTCTGCAGTTCCTCCCTTACCATTAGCAGGTTTTCCATCCCACAAAGCAATTAGTATATCACAATTATTTACAATAAATTTTCCCGATTTTAAAAATGCTTCTTCCCTTTCGGTACTATCTCCTTCCACAATAATTCGACTTGAAATTTTGATTAATTTTTCAAAATTCAGTTGAGCCTTTTTTGATTGGAATTCCTTTTTGTATTCAGTTTTATCCATTGGTAGGATAGCGTTTAAATTTGCGTCCAGGTTTTTTATCAGATTTTCGGCGACAATTTGGTCTGCACCATCTGCAAGTGCGGAATACACTGTTAAAATATCCTTAAAACTATCTTCTCCCTGAAGTTGTTGTATTAGGTCTTTACAAAAATATTCCAAATGTGAATTTATCCAACCTATATCATCAAGGTTTCTATGCCCGGTGATACCAATATTTATTTGAATCGGTATCTTTTTGTATTCAGTTGTCATAAATAATTAGCTTGTACTTATCTTTGTTTGCAGATTTCTCGGCAAATATTCTTTTATCCAACCATGAGAAAGTTTTTCCCGTACACTTAATTTCGTTTCCTTTTCAAAGTTATTCCAATATGTTGATAAAAGTTTAAAATACTCTTCAGTACAGGCTTTTATGTGAGAAAAATATTTTGATGTTGGTTTTTCCAAATATGCTGCAACATCCTTTATAAAAAAGTCCGAAGGTCGTTCATTAGAATATTTGTAGACCATCGATTGACAATTAATAAAATTATAACAGTATTTCTGGCTATGAACCTTCATGCTTCTTGTAAAACATTTCGCAAGTGAATAGAAATAGGCAGATTTTCTTAGCATTATTGGACTTCCTTCATCTCTATGATTAAAAACTGTTGTAGCCATTATATTCCATATTTCTGGATTTATTAATTCCTCATTTAAAACCTTAGCAAAAATACTATATTTTTTCCAATTTTTAATTTCCGTGTGAACTTTTTCAGGAAAAGTGGGGGCATACTCCTTATCCCTAATCAACACTAAGGCATAAGTTTGCCTCGCGATCAAATTTTCATAATACCACAATTTATCGAGAAATTTATATTCCGTATTAGTCGAGGCATTTTGATACAAAATCCCTGCATAGTAGGCCCAATGAAGTTTTGGTTTTTTATCTTCAATAATTGATTTTTCCTTATATTTACTTATTAATTCATTTAAATAGTTCTTATCGATATCAGAATAATAGAACAATCCGTAAATTGCATTTCCAATAGATTTAGCATTTCTAATTATGTCGTAATCATTACCTTCGATTGCTTTATTAATATATCTATGGATAGTATTCCAATAATCGTTTTTATTTATATACTTAAAGACTCTGGTTGACTTCGCGAAGTAGCTATTAGACAAATCAGCTTCGAGCTCTTTATGTTTTTTAAAAGAAACACCTATGTAGTTTGGTAATTGTGTTCTTACACTAGGAGTATTTGTTGAAATGCTATACTTTAAAACGTTTAAATGATTTGATTTAATATTTGATGATGCTTGTTTACCAAATACTTTACTAATATACAATAATAACCAAACAAAAACCTTACTGCTATCCAAGGAGTCGATATCAACTAATTCTTTTTTGTCGATCAACTTATTTGACAATAACTTTTGCTTTGATGGATCTTCACCCAACTCTATGAGTTGACTGAATCGTAAATCTCTTAACTGACTACTTTTCATAAAATTAAAGCAATCATACAAACTTGCGGCATATTCTAATTGTAAATAATGCTTTTGCTCAGGTAATAAGTTCTCATTATATAAGAGGAATTTTTTTTCGTATTTTTTTAGATATGACAATTTTTTTATTCTATAATATGATCTAAGTAGACTGGTTAAGAAGACTTCCTGTGCGTATTTTGATTTCACGAATAAATCATGATTTACATTTTCCAATAAGGATTCTACTATATCGGCATATTCTACTTCCTCTTCGTCTCTTTCGTATAATGGTAGAATTCTTAATAGACATGAAATACACCAACGCAAGTCAATAACATCTTCACATCTTTTTATAGTTTTTTGTAGATAGTCAACAAATTCATCTTGTTTTATAGATTCACTACATTTGATAGGATTAAATATATAGTTTTTTAAATTACTGAGAACCGAACCAGCAAAACGTTCATTGTATAATACGTCAACTTCCTTTAAAAGGTTGATAAAGTTATCCGGAATATCTATGAATCCAACGCTATATCTAAGGAAGAGGTCTTCAAAAAGTTTTATAAAATATTGAACATTAAGAATTACTATTTGATTAAGTTTTTCTGTTATTTTAACCGAATTCAGTACTGGATCGCGTGTATAAATTAACTGCTTTAAAACGCGGCTTAATCCAAACTTATGTTTTAACTTTCCTGATATCTTTTCATCTCTTATTAATTCAAAATAATTGATTAAATCTTCAGTGTTCAGAGGATTACGGATTGACATTTTACATATTGGGAGCAACAATCTTTTAATAGTAACCGAATTAATTTCTTCATCATTTATTTCTAAAAGTAATTTAAGAGCAAAACTATGATCATCGTAAACAGAGCTCCAAATATTTTCCAATATCTCCTTTAATAGCGGGTAACGTGTTTCTTGGGGAAGTAACTCATGATAATCATGGAGCTTCCTATAGAACTCTTCCTCTGTTAGAGTCACATAATCATTCTCACTGTCAAAATATTCTATTTCATTAAAACCATTTATTTTGACAATCTCTTCATTCATTTTGCTATCTAAAAAATATTTGGTCGATGATAATTTTTCTGCACTAATCTCCTTTATAATTTCTTCGTGGGAAAAGGTATGGATTATTGGAGTAGAACTTTCATAATCTTGATTGATTTCTATTATCTTTGGCATTAATTGCTCTTTCACATAAGCATTTTTTTCTTCTTTATTTTTAAATATTGGTTTGGGCGAATAAAATAGTATTTCATTGAAAAGTCTCTTTTTGGTAGTATCACCTAACGCTTGCTGTGCTCTTATTCTATTAATTAAACTGTTTTTAAATTCAACCTTTAATCCTCTTTTTTTTACTGTAAATTCTGCGAAATATTTTTCATCATTAGGTCCCTTACCAGCAATTCCACTTTCACGGAAGTTGGGAGCAAGTCCATATTGGTTTTCGAAAAGGTGATTTATACACAACCATTCAAAATCATCCTTACTCATTTTCTCAATTATTGTTTTGTACAGTTGAGGATTTATCTCTGGAGGAGATTTACGTTCATCCGACTGTTGATTATGGATAGAATTAGCAATGATTGCCTCAGCAATACTTTTAAAATTATTATTGTATTCTGAAAAATTGAGGCATTTTATCCTGTCAGTTATACCCTCAATTATAGTATCATCAATCAATAGAGGAATAATATATCCTTGATTGTCATCCATAAATTCACGGAGAACCGATAAATCAATTTCCAATCCTGTCCAGAAACTTTGTGAGTAATCCTTGCTTATAATCATCAAACAATAGCTAGCTTCCCGAAAAAATATGTTTGATAGATACTCTTCTAAATCATATCCAATATCTTGCGATAGTTCTCGGGTAGTATTATACCGAAAACAGTTAATGCCTAAATTCTCCAATTCAGAATGTATCTTTTCTGCAACATCTTTATCTGCAGAAGCAAACGATATGGCTATATCAACTGGTTTACCTTCCATAACAATAACCCCTTATTGGATTACCTCCACTTTGTATTTATTACTTTACTTAATCAAATACTAATCATCTGCACATATGACCTATTCATTATTTAAATGAATAACGATTATATTAATTAGTTATGTTTGTTAACGCTATTGCGATGATTATTTCAGTATCAAACTATATATCTAAAACTAAACTAAAAAATTCTGCAATCACAGGTAACAGGAAGATGTATTAACAACCCAAAAGAGACAAGTGTTATCGGGCGCTTGGTAAGATTAGTTTACTTTCATGATTCCCAATAGGCAAGAACAAATTATTTCTCAAAATCTAACAACTGGATAAAATAAATAAGGTAAATTGGAAACATGAGTATTACCCATTCTATAATTCATTATTGAATACCTTTTCATTTCGTGACTATTTTGCCACATAACTGTATCCATAGATTGTAAGCGAATGCTATTTTCCCCGCTATTTACTTTAGTGCGCCTTATCGGCTATTCTTAATTCCGTTCGACGTTGTGTCGTTTCTCGTCCAGCATCATAAAGTTTGTGGAATAAACTAATTATTGGTTGCTCCTCTTTGTCTTCGCTATTTACTATTCCTGTTAAAGTTGCAGAGAGGGCTAAAGCTGCTCCAAAAATTTGCAGTGGAGCAGCAACAACCGTCATAGCACATGCTAACGCAATTGTTCCACTGCCTATACCAGTAATTACTGTTGCAGCTTTAGCAATTGACGGAATTTTGATTTTATTTTTCTCTTCAATTTCCTTCAGCAAACTGTTTCGTAAATTTTCAATGTTGTTTTGAGCATTTAGCGAGCCGCCAGAAGTGATATGAGATAAATACTTTGAATAGAAATCTTCGTTGGCTGATACAATTTCAAAATACTTACTCAAAGGAATATCTAACGAAACTTTTAGTTCTGTCTCATTCAGTAATTTTTCTGAAAGTAAAGCTCCTAAAACCCCAGCATAAGCGTAAGCACCACCATCATTGCCAATAGCATCAACATTTTCAATTTGGGAGTTTATTATTGATGAATAAGCTGTTTGAGATTCGGCAATAGTGTATGGATGTAGTTGGCATTTTTTTGTTATTGATAACATGTTTAGCAAACTCATCAAGTCAATAGATATATCTGTCTTACTAGCCACTTCACTTATAATTTTTTTTGATTCAGGATTCCAATCAAAAGGATTTGGAATTATTACAATTCTGCCCATTTTGGCTAATGGAAGTGCGTTAACCAATGAACTTGCAATTACTCCCAAATGCTCAAGATTTATTTTGCTTGGCTCTTTCTTGAGAAGAAGCCGTTCAAATAAATAATCTGTTAGAACTACTCTGTCTCCCAATAAGAAGCCAACTTTTAAAGCAGTGTCTAATTCGTTTATAAGTCCAAATAGACCTGATTGTATTTTTGCATCATGCTTAGTTTCAAGTAAAGTAATCGCACTTGTCGAATTATGCCAAATCTTCCGGAGGTCATTTTTAAGATTTAAAATTTCATATGATGTAATGTCACCAGGGAAATATTGAGCATTACCGTTATTGTCAAACTCAATTCTCAGATTGGATTTGACTGATTTAATGTAGTCTATTGTAAATTGATTGTAGTGCATTTTAAGTCTTTAGTCAAATTTGTAATTGCATTCACATTCTATCATCTCTTTTATTCGAGTTTCTGCTAAAACTTGCTTGTCTTTTTCAAGAAGCAAAATATTTTTTTTGATTTCGTCCAGTCTACCAAAGTCTTTTGCCTGTGCCTTAATTACACATCCAATAGTTTCTAAATTCTGTTTTTGATTTCCAGGACATTCAACCGCATATTTTATAACAGCAATTAACACATCATTTGGTATTCTTTCAGAACAGAGCATTTTAAAATGAAACATATTGTCACTCCACAATAAATGTTGGTCCACATCTAAAGTTGTTTTTACATGCTTCCAGAAACTACTTTCACTTATGTCCCATAGAAACTCAATATAGTCTGCAATGTAGTCTTCTTGAAATCTACGGTTATTTACTTTGCTATATATTTCGTCATCGGTCATTGATTCAACAATTTTCTTTGCGTCTTCTAGTTGAAGTTCCTTTAAAGCATGATGTAAATTTTCTGTCCAGTAAGGGTTCATTAGTTCATTTTTCTTCTCGATAAGATCTTTTTTATTCATATTCTTTTATTCCTGTCTATTGATGTTAATACTGTTGTTAAAGAACAGCCGTAAACGTTGGCATAGTTCCAATGCAACCTTGCTTCATTGATGTGTTCTTCTTGTTAGAATAAATATAACACAGAGAACGTGAATAATCCTTGGCAAATCGCCAATTAAGCCCCCTAACGGCTCCATTTTACAAACAGCCTGTGACGTGGATTCGGCATTTGGCTTCGATCTGGAATAGTGACCGGACTATCCAACATGCACTAAAAATTGAGTTTGCTTGATCCGTCCTTGAAAATACACCTAACATAAATGTGAGGGAAAGCTAACACAAAAGCACATGGCTCATGCTGTCCGGTGCAACGGAGGAGGTTAGGCCCAAATAGTTAAGAATAGAGCCTAGCGTTTCTTATTCCACGATCGATGGAAATTGATCCGCTAACAACTGATACATTCCCCGTGTATTGTTTTCAATCGAGACAAAACAATTAACTAATTGTCCAGTAATAATAAATCCGAGCCCACTCAAAGCAAGAATGACACTGCCAACTATTATGATTATATCGGACCGTTGCTCCTGCCCGAGTCCAACTAATATTCCAACAATCCCTACAACAACAATAAACCAACCAATTCCAGAATATACACTTCCAAAACTTTGTAATGTTTTGAATTTCGGTTCATTGAAATTGGGAGTGTTTGTTGGCGTTGAATTAGAGGCGGTTACATTCTCTGGTGAGTGTTTTTCCTCAGGAGGTTTATTGGCCTTCTTTTGCTTCAATTCTTCCTGTGCTTTTGATAAACAATTCTTACATACCGTTCTCTCACCAACTCTATACGGAGTCGCCCAAATAGCAATTGAATTTCCACAAATATCACATTCCATGATATCCTCCTTTAGTTAAACCTTTAAGTTAACTTCTTTAAACCACCTTGGATTCAATGCTGAAGTGCAACACTCCGAACTGTAGAAAAAGTGAGTCATGTGACGTAGGTTGGGACTCAATTTTTTCACCTAAAAAAAGGAGTGCTTATGTCCACCTGTCGTCACGTGACTTGGAAGGAAAGATACATGATCGCGAACCTGGATGGCAACGGGTATTCGCAACGCGAGATTACGCAGACTTACATTAGAGTTTATAGATCAAACAAATATTGGATTGATGCAAAAGGCCCAGTATAATTGAAAACAGAATTAGTCGTCGGATCGAAATCTATTTCTTCGCTTTCATCGTCAAAAATCCCTTCACCGTATTCAACTACCCACCGTTTTGAGGATACGGACGCATGATAACCTACATTCAATACAAAATGAGTTTTCGGGGTTGTAATAATCTCAAAACCGGTATTAACGGTAGCTCCCCAATTACTGTTGGAAATCATGAGCAAATTATCATCCTCCCCCATATTAAAACGGTTATGAAAAAATGTATATCGAACATCACCATTTAAAACAAAGCCAATTCGGCGCCAAAAGTACTTTTTTACGATCCCTCCGTAACTCGAAAATAAAAAGGCTCTGCCTTCATAAAATTGCGTAGAATTTACCATCAGTCGTGGGAATTGCGGAATTCGACTGACTGAAAATCCAAAATTTGAAAAAAATTGAGAAATATTTTTGGATCGACCAATGTTCTTACCGAAATCGATATTCCATGCTCCATCTGAAAGATGAGTTTCAGGAAGAATAATTTCCCCAAATTCTGTCGAAAATCGAAATTCTTTGAGACTCAATATGTTTTCAGTATATCCCACTGAGACAAAGTAATGGTGTTGAGGCCTTTCGCGAAGAAGCATGCCTTTGGCAAAAGGCCCGCCAAATACCGTAACTGCTTCTGATGTACTATACTGCTTCGATGTATTGTCTGAAACAGAAATTGTTCTGATATATCCAACATTTTTTTTCACTCGTCCACTATCTGTCATTTGATATTCATGAACAAAAAAACCATCATCAACGGCAATCTTTTCTTGGGTTCCTAGGCCAAACCAAATATGATTTCCTTGAACATTTCGAACTTGAGTGCGGTGTTGTAACTGCGGAGCAAATTGTACAATGGATTCTAAATTATCGGTAAACTCTTCAGCTGCTTCCGCAAATGCACATTCCCATAGTCTTTGGTTGAACATTTCACATTCACTTGCTGAATAAAGACCATATCCCTGAACTAACTTCGCCGTTTCATCAATTTGTCGGATTGTAAAGTTTCCATCGACTTCAATAATTTCGAAAAATACAAATACGCCTCTAATAGTGGACGATACAACAGAATTTGATCCCGGTGAATGTCCAATGTAGTTTATATATGGGATGCAAAGATAAGACACTTCCATAACTTGTTCGAGTTGTGAAGCGGTTATAGCGTAATTGTGTGCTTTGGTGGCAATGAACTGTTGTTTTTGAGTCTCAGTAACCAACTCCCGTGCAAGTATCTCTTTCTTTATCTCTAAAATTGAACGTATCGTCGGAATAATTGTCTGCTCGACAACCTGTTTTATTTTTTCCGCGCTAAGGTGCTTTTCCTCCCTCGTGTATTCCTCGAATTGATGAGTAATTTCCTTTGGAAGTTGAGTATAAGTGAATCGGGGAATTTTGCTTATTTTTTGATCGACCGACCGATCAATGTAGTTCAGTTTTTCTTGTCCAATTCTTTTAATTATATTCTTCGCTGATAAAATGAGATGCTCATTATAATATTCTACGTCTGGTACATATACGGAAGGCGTACAAGCCACCAATTTTGATTGTAACCTTGACTCAGATGATTGTACTTCTGCAAATCCATTTTTATAAAACACGGTGATAAGTAAATACGATAAGAGTAGTATATACTTTAGCATCCTCATTTAATTAACCCTTATTAACAAGTAGTAAAACAACATGTGTCCCTTGTATAGTGAACAAAGGTGTGTTTTCTTACCACCTAACGAAACGTAAAAGAAACTCCCAATGTCTGCCCCTGAACATTTAAAACCGGAGGGGAATTGGAAGTATATTCAACTGTGTCGTCCTCATCATCGAAGAACCGTCTTTTCCCGATATGCACATACCAATCTCTTGACTCAAAAGAGAGCGCTCTATTATAAAAAATGCCAAATTGAGACTCAGGACCCTTGGTAATTTCAAACCCAGCTCGAAATTCTAACCCTGAGTTTCCGAGCGAAAACATAAGGTTTTTATTATCTTCTATATCTTTGATTTTGGTATAATAATTGGTATAGAGGTAATTACTACCGATAAAAAGCCCGAATTGTCTGAAATAAAATTTCTTTAGTATCCCCTGCCTCAGCTGAAATGTGTGTATTTTATTCGCAATTGAATTATTACGGAAAGTTAACCGTTGGTCTTGAAATCCTAACGATAGGGTACCATAGGAAAATAAAAGTGGAATATTGAATTTGTGCCCCATTCTTATTCCCGCTCCAAACCCATAAATAGAGGTAATTTGATTTTGTGTATGAAAATAGACTTGTCCATATTCATTGTCGAGGTAGCCTTCTTTAACTAAAACAGGACTTTGCATTATTTGGAGCGCAACAAAACCTTCACCACTTCCCTGATCTTCTTCGAGCACCATACCTTTTGAAAAAGGGCCACCGAAAACGGGGACGGCTTCATACTGGTTTCCTGTTTGAAAATATCTTCGTTTCTGATCCGTAACTCGGATATAACCAATAGTTCGTGCTTTCATCCCGCTGTCGGGTCTCGTGAAGTACTCTTTTACAAAATACCGATCGTCAACCTTTAATTTTGAGTTTTTGTTAATTTCCAAAAATACCTTGTTCCATTTAACATAATTTAGAGTATCGTAATGCCGAAATATTGAAAGATGTTCGAAGATAGCACTAAGTAAATCTTGCATACCACTAACTGCATCCAAGTAAGCACATTCCCAAAGTTTCCAATTTAACATTTTACAATCAGTCTTATATTCTCCGAGCCCGGAGAAGCGAGTGTATATTCCTTCCTGAAATTCAACTTTGGATACATCTTGGTTAAACGAAATATTATACCATAGAAAAAATCCTCGTATTTCTACGTTAAGATTATTTGTTTTAGCAATTATATCGTTCGGCGTTTTTCCAATAAAATACACAACTGGAATGCAGATATAGGAGGAAGATAAAACATGTTCAAGCTGAGTAGCTGTGATCCCCAAACTCCTGGCTTTCGTAGCAATAAATGAGTGCTGTTGCTCCTGTGTCACTAGATCAGCCGCGAGTATTTCCTTTTGAATATTCAATACTCTTTTTACATAAGGCAAAACTGAACGTTTTACACGCCGTTTTGCGTCCTCGACGGTCTCTATTTTTGCATGTTTTTGGGTTATTTCATCAGAGAAATGGCGTGGAAGTGGTAAATAATGAAATCTATCAGACTTCTTCATTTGAGCCTTAATGAATTCATCAAGATATACCAGTTTCTCTTTTTCCATTTCAGGAACTAAATCCATTTTCAATAGATGGAATTCATCCAATTTTTCATTTAGTGCTGGCAAATAGACCGCCGGTGCACAAGCAACGGTTGTCACGTCTTGGTCTGTGTATTTATTATAATCCCAGGAGACTTGACTCAGTGCTGGTGAAAATGAAAAAAGTAAAGATGTCAATATGATTAGAATACGCTGGGACATTATTTTTATTGTGGTAAAACTTCTGAAACAGAACGCATCTGATTCCCAAATGACTTGTGTATTACTCCCAATATTTACTAGTGTATAAAGTACAAGATTCAATACGCTCTGCATTGTGTTGTCACATTGAGCACTTTTTACGGTATATCCCAGTGACCAATCTTATGGTCTATATATTCAATTTTGTCTGTTTTTTTGTACATGAGGAAACTATTTCATATAAACCATTTTACCTATATCAACGTAGTTCTCTGTATATAAATAATAAAAATACACCCCACTACTTACGTGGTTACCAGCTCCATCAACTCCACTCCAATGCACCTCATGCCATCCGGCATACTTTTCCCGATTTACTAGTAAAGTAACCAGCTCGCCTTGGGAATTGTAGACTACCAGTTTTACATAGGTGGAATGAGGAATTCCATAACGAATATTTGTGGTTGGATTAAATGGATTTGGGTAGTTCTGGGCTAATGTGAATTCAGTTGGTATTCCGTGCCCTTCTTCAATTTCTGTTGTTGTATTAACTGTAAAGGTGTTTGCAACCGAATACTCACTATACTCAAATCCATCATAGGCTCTCGTACGCCACCAATATTGTGTGTTATCCTGAAGTTGTTCGGATAAATCCCAACTCGTCGAATCGGATGTTTCAGAAATGAAACTAGAGCTATCTAAACCAAAAGTAAATTGTGCATTTGTACTTATGTAAAACTTATACTCCAATTCATCATTTTGTGCGTCCTCGCTGTTCGAGAGAGTAAGGATAGGTGTTCTCGACGATATTGTTTGCCCATCCTGCGGAGTGAGTAAAGCCGGGTTTGTTGGCTCTGAATTCATACGGAATGAGATTGTGCTGTATTCACTCTCTATTCCATCAGAATTGGAAACCTGTAATCGTGCATAATAGTTTCGACCATCCTCTAACTCTTGACCTGTATATTGTTCAGAGGTACTTAAACTATTTATTATCCCCGAATCCCAAATATCCACTGGATTGAAATTGGATTGTGTTGAAATTTGGAGTTGATAACTATCCTGATTTCTTCCCTCAGGATCATTGTACTGCCAGGTAAAAGTAGGATTATGATTGAGTACATGCTGTAAATTACCCACTCCTTGGATTGTAAAATTCGATATAGTCGGTGGGAAGGTTTGATAAATAATCACTTCAACAACACCCGTTGCAATCCCTCCATTAGTTGAAATAATGATGGTATCAGTGTAAGATCCGGTAGTTAATTCTTCTGTGATTGCCTTAACAGCAATTACCTGAGATTCCTCTGATGTTAGTGAAATTGTAGACGGAGAAATAGTGACCCAATCACCTGTATGTGTAATAGAACCTTTTAATTCGTCCCCACCGTTATTTTCAATAGAAAAATTATAATTATCATCTGTTGGATTTGAACCTACCTGTGTAGAATCAAACTTATTTGAAATTTTACCAGTAACAGTTAGTACCGGTGAAGGAACTTGGAGCCATGAGATTTGTTTTTCGAGGATTTGGTTTCCAATGTCTGAAAATTGCTCATAGTCATATGTAAATACTACACCTTTCCCACTGCCTGAAGAAATACTATAAAATGCAGTTTTGTTAATAATTTCATCTGTATTTCGTCCAATATTAGTCCAATTATTTGGATAAGCACTAGATATATAGTAGGCATATCCGGAATTTTGAATCTCAAATTCAGATCCATCGGAATAATCTGCCAAAAATGCATCATTTTGTTCAATGTATAAATCACCTGAACCACCATAGCGATTAGATTCCCACTGTCCGCCAAGAACACTCGCTGAATTATATAAAAGGATCAGGTGTTTCCCATCACTCATAAAAGAATCGATTTGGGTCTGATTAATAGTCGGGAATTCTGTTGTAATTATGAATTGCGCTGAACTAAGATCAGTTTTGGATAATTTACCAAATGGGATATAGGTTGTTTCATGCCCTAAAGATTGTAATTTATCTTTAAGTGCAGATTCACGATCACTGTATATGTTATTATCATTTTGTGCTATAAATGCAATATTTCCTTCTTCAACTGTAATCTCATTAATTGGTAAACTGGAAAAATGATCTAATAAAATTGTAAAAAGATTTTGCGCTGCACCGGAGTAATTCACGGGATCATATGTCCAGATCACTCCCCGGCCACCACTCGAATGTTCCCGGATTAGGGCAGTTTTATAATTATCATCCGCGTTATTCCGGGCTGCGATTGTCCACCCAAAAGGATACCCACTCTCAATATAATAGGATTCTTCGCCATAAGCTGTCGTCTGTATGAACATTGGCAGTGTCGATTTATATCCATCTAAAAATC